>JAGTUV010000338.1 GCA_018224305.1 Gemmatimonadota bacterium | reverse complement strand
ATCGTATCGCCTCGGGCAGAGATTCCCAGGCAGCCCGGCGTTGCAGAGACCGCAGTTACTCCGGCCGCGCCTGCGCCGCCGTCTGCCGCACCCGCGCACTCCGCACCCGCGCACTCCGCACCCGCGCACTCCGCACCCGCGGATGTGGACCGGCGAAACCGGGCCATGAGGGGGCGCAGCAACCCTGTCGCATTCTGGCGGACTGCTACGCGAGTCCAGCGATCGCTGGCGATCGCTGCGATGGTCACGGTCGTCATCGCTATCATCGGATTCATCAGCCTTCCGACCGCGTCCCCGGCGCGTGCTGCCCATGACGTGACCATTGCGGTTCTGCCATTCAATGACCGGTCGACCGACGCATCGCTGGGAACTCTGGCGGGCACCCTTAGCGACGAGCTGGTACGTGGCCTGTCGCAGGGCAGCCTCCTTTCCGTCATTTCGACGAACGGCGTACTCCAGATGCGCGAGCAGGGCACGCCCGAGGACAGTCTCGGGCGGATGCTGGGCGCGGACTATCTCGTCGGTGGCAGTGTGACGCGCTATGGTGATCAGATGCGGATGGACGTCGAGCTGCTCGATGGCCGCACCGGGCAGGTCCTGCGCACCGGGGTTTTCGAGAGACCGTGGTCGGAAAGTCGCAATCTCGTTGAGGACGTAGTCCGTGCCGCTGCGTTGTTCCTGCGCGGCGAACTGGGCACGCGGCTCGAGTTGGCACGGGTGCAGGCCGGCACTGCGAACGAGGATGCCTGGCGCCTGGTCGTCGAGGCCAAGGCGGCTCAGCGGCCGATCGTCACACTGTTGAAGGCGCGCGAATTCCCCGTGGCTCTGAGCATTCTGCAACGCGCCGACTCGATGCTCGAAGCGGCGGCCCGTCTCGATACCGAATGGGTGGAGCCGGTGGTCGAGCGGGGGTGGGTCAGCGAACGGCAGGCATTGATTGCCAGGTTCACGGGGGACCTGGAACTCCAGCGGAACCGCCTGGACGAGGCCCTTCGGCATGCCCGGCGTGCGGCAGAAATGAAATCCGACTACGCAGGCGCATATGCGCTGCGCGGCTCGATTCTCCATCTGCTGTCTCTGCTGCCCCAGCCCGCAGCGGAAGCGACAGCGGCGCTGACCGCAGCGGAAGATGACCTGCGCCGTGCTGCGGAACTGGATCCACTCGATCAACCCGCTTTACGCCGGCTCGCGGACCTGCTGTACTCGATCGGCAAGTACGGGGAGGCGAAAGCGGCGGCCGAAAGTGCGTTCCGTATCGATCCCTACAGTCCGGATGCAGCCGGGCTCACGTATCAGCTGTTCAGCACCTCGTTCGAGACGGGGCTGGACAGTGAGGCCGATGGCTGGTGCTTCCAGGGGAGAAAGCAGTTCCCCGACGAGCTGATCTTCGTCTACTGCCTGCTCGCTCTTCACGCGTGGGCGGACGGTCTCGAGCCGGAGCCCGATCAGCTGCGCATCGAATTGGGCAATTTCCAGCAGGGCGAACGCCGGCTCCAACCCGATCTGATGTCGCGCTTCGAGACAATGATCGCGGCTGCGTACGCCCGCGCGGGTCAGCCGGACAGCGCGTATGCCATCCTGGACCGGATCGCCGCAACGTCGGCGGATCGGGGCGCGTTGTGGATGCGGGCGAGCGTCTATGCGGCGCTTGGCGAGGATTCGACGGCGCTCTATCTGCTCAATGAATATCGGGTCTACGGCGGCTGGCGGGCCGTCCGCGTTGTCGAAAGCCGGCCGTTCTGGAATCTGAACGAGCGGACCGGGATACGTCGCGTCAACAGCCGCGACAAGTCCCGGCCCTGACCGCGTCCGCCGTCACGCCGGGGAGCAGTACTCCCACCACATGCAGTCATGATCGTGAAACCATATGCACTCGCGCTCCCCTGCCGCTTTCTGATCCGCCGAGTACACCTTCCAGTCGCCCGTGCCCGGTGCCTTTTTCGGTTCGGTGCACACCTCCCGCTCCAGGTACGCGAGTTTCCGCATCAGGTCGTCGTTCCAGATCAGCCCGTTGATCTCCTCACCCGCACCGCCATGCTCCAGCGTGAACGTGCGCTCCATGTCCTTCGGGTCCCCCTCCAGCCGGTACGTGAACACCACCTTCCGCACCAGCTTCGCCTGCCGGTCATCCCCGCCCTTCGTGCTCATGCTGCCCCCTTCAAGGATTGTTGACACGTCCTTCGCTTCCGCCACTGTACCGTTCGCCGGCCCCTGCCGCCACCCTGAATGACGCCCGGGCATGCCGATCTGCACCGCGTCTGACGGTACCGCCCGCCGCTGACGCCCGCGCGGCGTACCGTCGTCGTCCCGTCTGACGCACGACTCCTATCCTTCGAGTGTCTGCCGAACGGGCAGCCATTCACGGAGGAAGACCATGTCGTTGAGTGTACGCAGGGGCGGTGTCGGATGGGAGCCGGGCAGGGCGCTGGTCCGGGCAGGGTTCCTCTGCCTCGTCGCGACCGGGTGTGCGACAGACCCGCCCCCTGCGTTGCTCACGCTGGTCGATCCGGAAACACTGACAATCCAGGACTCCGAACTTCTGGCGGACAGCGCCAAGGCCGCCATCCGGTCCTATCTCGGCCGGATCGACGACAGCGTCTGGCTGTCGGCATCCGATCCGGAGCTGGACGAGCTGGTCGGCAGGCACAGGGGACTGACGGCGCTTCTCAATCCGGACGCACTGCCGGGTCCGGGCCGCAGCAGCAACGTCGTCATCGATGTGCCCGGCGCCGGCCTGACCGAGTTCCGTCTCTCGCATGTGCGTACCGATACATCCACCACGCCGACGTACACCGGCCAGGCGAAGCATGGTGCGATCTCGATACTGCTTCTGCGCGATTCCCTGGTCGCCGGTCGCATTACCACGGACTCCGCTGTCTACAACTTCCGCTCCGGCGCGTTCGGCTTCATCAACGTCGCGCCAGCCGACAGGAGCGGGAAACTGCCCGAACTCCATCTGATCCGCAGCACGGCCGACAACGTTGGACGGACACACCACACGGACGGTGAATAATGCTGACCTCCACTGCCATGGACCCGAAGGGCCGCGACTCCGACGCATCAGCATCCTATCTGCGTCACAGAATCTCCGAACTCCTCGCACGACAACTTCCAATTGCGCAAATCCGTACGAAGGCATCTCGGAGCGTCATCCCGGAGAGGTCCATGGCAGCGGAGTCAGATCGCGTGGTACACGTGACGTTCAACGAAGAGACGCTCGTGCTTCGCCTGGGCGACGGCTGCATGCTCACCGTCCCGCTCGCGTGGTATCCACGCCTGCTCGATGCGCCGCGGAGCGTACGCGGCAACTGGAAAGTCGTCGGCAGCAAGGGCGATGCCGTGCTCTGGCCGGACCTGAACGAAGAGTTGAATGTCGCCAGGCTGCTGAAGCTGCGCGGGCCGCACGCGCCGGGCGGCAACGAATCGTTCGGGCCGGACGGCAACGCCACGCAGGCTCGGTAGCTCTGGACATTATCGAGTGCAGCACGGCCCGATAGCGGAGCGCCGTGCTGCACAGGGCACTGATGCAGGTGCCCGGCTGATCCAGGCCGCAGGCGCGCATGGCAGGAACATCTGCCAGCCAATCAGCACACCTCCGCTGTTTGCCGCTGTCACACCCCCTTCCCATATTCGATCCATTCCGCAGCAGTCCACCAAGAGCAGGTATGCCGATCAACATCGTAAAAGGTGACGCAGCACCCCTCTGGGATGCCTGTGTCGACCGGTTCCTGGACGACGTACGGGAATCTCCGCAAACAGCGCAGCATTTCGCGCACATCTGGCTGACGCAGCGCAGTCAGCGCGACATGCTGCTCGAGGCTGCCGCAGCGCGCGGTATTGCGGGGTGGCTGGCGCCGCCGATTTCGTTCCTGTCCGAATTGCCGAAGCGGTTCCATGCGCACGCAGCACCCATCGATCTCCTCACCCGCCGTCAACTGATCAGCGCGATCTCCACTTCACACGCCCGCCGCGCCGGTATCGGCGCCGCGCAGGGTACCGGAATCGTGCGTGGGCACATGCTCGACGCAGTGTTCGGCGAACTGCTGCCGGAGGGAGTCACACCGGACGGGCTGCGCCACGTGCTGGGAGTCACGGACGACGACAGCTTCGCACAGCGCCGCAATGACTGGATCGCCGGCGTGTACGAGGAATACCTGCGCGTGGTGCATGAGCGTGGCCTGTATGACCCGCGCGCGATCCACTCCATCATCGCCGTGTCGATCCACAACGGCGCACTGGCCGATGCGACGGGCGGTGCGCAGCAACTGCACATTTACGGGCTTTACTCCGCCCGAACGCGACGCGTCCTCCTCGGTGCGCTCGCCGCCCAGCAGGATGTGAATGTGACCGTCTACGTCCCGCTGGATACTTCCGAGTTCGATGACCTCGGCGCAGCCGAGGACCTGGCCGCCCGTCCGAGGCCGCGGGTCCACGTTCAGCCGGCGCCCGACGCAACGCGTGAACTGCAATGGGTCGCCGCGCGGGTGAAGCATTTGCTGCTGGCGGGCGAGGAAGCTCATCAGATTGCGGTGATCGCACGCACGGGTCGGGAGGACACACGTGCCGCCTGCCAGCAGCTGGAGAGTGCCGGCGTTCCCTGCACGGCCCGCATCCGGCGGCCGCTCGCGGAGATTCCGGTGCTATCGCTGATCCTGCAACTGTTCCGCGGTGCAGGTGAGGGGTGGAGCTACCGGATTCTGCGGTCGGTGATCGACAGCTCGTACACACGAGTGCGAATCGACCTCAAGCTGCTGGATGACATCGCGGCGCGCGCCCGGCCCGGCACGCTGGCCGGCTGGGAGCGGGCTCTGACGGAACTTCAGGATGCAGGGCCGGACGACGAGGATGGCGAGTTGCATCGCATTCGGTCGGAGCGCATCAAACGGCACGTTGCCCGGTTTCGTGATCTTCGCGCATTCCTCGAGCCGCTCTCGGGCTCGCGTACGGAACGCGGGTGGGTGGATCTCACGCGTGAACTCATTACACGTGATCCACTGGAGCTGCAGCGCTCGCTGTGTCGTGTTCCGCACGACCGCTTCGACGTGGTGCGTTTCGACCAGCGTGGATTTCGCAGACTGGAAACGCTGCTTCTGGAATGGACCGCGGTCGCGGATGACACGATTGAGCTTGGCGGCACGGAATGGTACCGCACTCTGCGGCGCATGCTCGAGGGCCAGGAACTCGTCCTGTCGACCCCGGCGCAGAAGGCTGTGCAGGTGCTCGAGGCGCAGGACGCGGCGCTCGTGCCATTCCGTCACACGTTCGTCATCCACGTCAATGATGGCGTGTTTCCGGCGCATGCGGCGGAAGGCGGAATATTTTCCGAGGAGGAGCGATCCGCACTGATCGCCGCCGGGCTTCCGCTGGAGAACCGGTCACTGGCACTCGAGCGTGAACATGCACTATGGCGCGCGATCACGACTGGCGGGACGGTGACTGCGACATACAGAACGACAGACCCGCGCGGCACGCCCCTGCTGCCATCGCTGGTGCTTCCGGACCACGATCAGGCGAGCGAACTGCCGCGCAGCCTGGAACTCCTTTCCGAGCCGATCACGCGTGACCAGGTCCGTCAGGCGGCCGCGGCGGCTCTCACGGGTGACACCGGCGCTGTGCTCACGCCGGAAGCGGCGGTCGTACGGCGTGCGGTGCTGCACGCGCACGCCGAGCTGGCGCGTGGCGTTCCCGATCGCAGCACGGTCCCGTCCATGAGCATGTGGAATGGCGTCATTCGCGACCCGGCAGTGCTCGAACTACTCCGCACGCGGTACGGCCCCGAACACGTCTGGTCGGCGAGTCAGCTTCAGTTGTACACACGCTGTCCGTTCTTCTTCCTGATCGACCGTGTGCTTCGGCTGCGGCCGATCGAAGAAGCAGAGGAATCGACGTCGCCGCTGACGTTCGGCAGCATCGCACACGATGTCCTCGAGCGCTTCTATGCCACGTACCTCGACAACATCCCCCTGGCACTCGAGGGTGCGGCCGCGGCACGCCTCGATGAGGTGCTCAACAGTGTGATTACGGCGCGGGAGACGCGCGGCGACTGGCTGGGTATCGACCCGCTGTGGGCCGTCACGAAGGACGGCCTCGCCGATACGCTGCGCAAGTACGTCGCCTGGGAGCTCGGGCACATGAACGAGAAGCGCGAGCGGCCCGCCCACTGTGAGTACGTGCTCATCGATGCCGACACGAATCCGGTCATCGTCGCCGGTCGTGATGTTCGCGGCCGCAACGTGCAGATGCGGCTCACCGGACGCGTCGATCGCATCGATGTCGATCACAACGGCCGCTACCATGTGCTCGATTACAAGTCGGGTAAGACCCCATCGCCGAAGGGCTATCGCGACGGTGTGCTGCTTCAGGCACCGCTGTACGCCGAGGCGCTGCGTCAGGCGGGAGGTCTCGATATGGCAGGCGCGCGGTACCGGTCATTGAAGAATCCGGGAGATCCGAAGAACGGTGCCGCCATCACCGTGGACAGGGATCCCTATGGCACAGCGCTCACGTTTGCGTTCTCGGTCCCCGCACGCGTGCGCGATGGACTGTTCGAGGCGGTGATGGCGGCGAGTTCGACGTGGGCATCATGGGATCCGGACCTGAGTGTCTGCCGGACCCGGGCGACCCTGGATGCAGGCAGCAGGTTCGATGACTGAGCACGCGTGGACGGACGAGCAGCGGGCGGCGATTCTCGCAGATCACGATCTGCTTCTCACGGCCAATGCAGGCACGGGCAAGACGACGACCGTCGTTGGCAAGATCCTATGGCTCCTCGGCATCGAGCCCGGGCTGGATCCGTGCCCGAACCCGTGCAGCCTCAGTGAGATCGCAGCCATCACATTCACAGAGAAGGCTGCGCACGACCTCAAGGCGAAGTTGCGGGCGGGCATTGCGCGCTCGCCGCGCGCGGCCGAACTGCTGTGGCAGATCGATCGCGCGGCGGTCGGCACGATCCACGGATACTGTGGCCAGATCCTGCGCGAGCACGCGTTACGGCTGGGCATCGACCCCACGTTCCGGGTGCTCGATGAGCGGCAGTCGCGGCTCGAGCTGGACGCCATCATTCGCGAGCTCATCCTGGAGCGACTGGGCGATCGTGACGACGGGGTGATGGACATTGTCGGGGCGTTCACGCTGGAAGGCTACACGTACTCGGCGGGCGCGGTACAGATCGTACGTGCCGTCCTGCGCGATCTCCGCTGGCACGCGCAGCGCTACGGCGACTGGGTTCGCGATGGCGAGCTGGATACTGCACGGCTGCGGGAGTTGTGCGACGCCTGGACGGACGTCACGGATGATCTCACATGCGAACGATGCGCCATCCTGATCCGGCTGGCGCATATCGCACACGGAAGGTGGCAGGATTATCTGGTCGAGGAGAATGTCCGCGATTTTGATGCGCTCATCCTCGACACCCGTGATCTGCTCACCGGACCCCACGGTGATGCCGCACGCGGCATGCTCCAGCGGCGCTACCGCATCCTGATCATTGACGAGTTCCAGGATACGGATGCCGCACAGCGTGACATCGCCTATGCGATCGGCCGCCATGTGCCACGTCCGCAGCTGTTCTTCGTCGGCGACGCCAAACAGAGCATCTATCGCTTCCGTGGTGCCGACATCAGCGTGTGGAATTCCGTCGCGCAGGATCTCGGGACCGCGGGCACGTTCCGCCTGACGCGCAACTTCCGCAGCGACGAGCGTGTCATCCGCTTCGTCAACCGCGCGCTTGAAGCGGCGATCGACGGCACCGGCGAGGCGCTGGAGGCGGAGTGTCCGGGCAGTCGCATCGAGTATTCCGACCTGGTCCCGTTCCGGACCAGTGATAGCGCCGCAGTGGAATGGATTCAGCCGGAGGATTCGAAGCAGGAGTGCGCCTGGGTGGCGGCGCGCATCGAGGAGATAGTCGGACGTGTTCACGTCACCGATCCCGACAGTGGCGAGAGCCGGCCATGCCGCTACAGCGACATAGCGGTACTCTATCGCACGCGCACTCAGCTGCCGGACTACCTGAGGGAACTGCGCGGGCGTGCGATTCCGTTCTACGAACAGGGGCAGGCCGGCTTGTCGAGTCGCATGGAAGTGCTGGACATGATCACGTTTCTGCGGCTGATCCAGCATTTCTCCGATGACGTCTCTGCATTCGCATTCCTCCGCTCGCCATTCGTTGGATTACGAGACGAGACCATTGCACGGATCCGACTGACCGGCGGGCACGGTACACTGCTCGAGCAGGCGTCCCGGTTTCTGCGCGCAGGTGAGTGGTTCGATGCACCCGAGCACCCGGACATCGCCCATGTCGAGCGCGATGCGCTGGAGGCCGGCCTCACTCTGCTGGACACCGCCGGCAGACTCAGGGATCGTGTTCCCCTCGATGAATTATTGCGGTGGATACTGGAGGAGAGCGGCTATCGAGCGCATTTGCATCTGCTGCCGGGAACGAGGGAGGCCATTGCCAACCTGCACGGACTGATTCGAGTGGCCGAGGAATTCCGTGGCCAGCCCCTCGGCTCGTTCCTGGAGTTGTGGGACCGCTGGGATGCCGCCGACCAGGGGCTGCCGCAGGCGCCGCTGTACAGCAACAGTGATGACGTCGTGACATTGTCGACAATCCATTCCTCGAAGGGGCTGGAATGGCCGGTCGTTTTCCTGATTAGTGTCGGCAAGCCCTTCGCGGACCAGTCATCCAACGACTACTGGAGCGATCCCCAGTTCGGACCGCTGCTCTGTCCGAAGCAGGCGGATCGCGGCCTACGCGCCACGCGACTTGCCCAACGTCGCCGTCTGGAAGAGGCCGCTGAGGAGACACGACTGCTCTATGTCGCCACGACGCGCGCCCGGGATCGTCTGATTGTGGTCGGCGGTGAGAAGGCGGATTCGTTCGGCGCATGGCTCGCGGTCGCCAGGGACCTGTTGACGACCGGGATGCAGACGGATCCGCCACCCGCTCCGGTTCAGGTGGACGCATCGGCCATCGATCTCGACTGGCTCAGTCGGGTTCAGCCCGGTGCGATGGACCGGTTCGCGGCACGAATACCGATGCCTGCCCTCCGCTGGATCACGTCCGCGACGGAGGAGATGCAGCGACGTAACAACCCCGACACATGGGCGATGGTCTACGTGCACGGCGTGCAGCCGCACTGGCACTTCGTGCGGCGCACGGCCGCAGCTGCTGCGGATTCCGGCGCTGCTGGCACCGACAGCGTGGAGGGTGCGGCATCCGTGCCCGCCCATCTGCACGGCTCCATCGTGCACGGTGTGCTCGAGCGCATACGTGAGGAGGATGAACTCTCGGCGCTGCTGGACGAGACCATCGGCGATCTCGCGTCGCCCGAGCTCGAGACGCTGCTGGCCGAGGGGACACTGTATCGCACTGCGCTGGAAACGGAGATCCGTGATGTGATCCGGGGCTCGGAGTGGAAGTGGTATGTCGATGGCGAACACTATCGCGAGCTGCCGTTCCTGCATCTCGTCGGGGCGCGCGACTGGCGCACGGGCGCGTTCGACCTGTATCGTCCGGACCAGCCGGAAGGCTGGATCATCGATTTCAAGACTCACGATGTCCGCGCAGATCAGGTCGATGAGGTGGCCAGGTCCTATGCCGCACAAGCCGAATTCTATCGTGCGGCCGCCGGAATACGCGGTCCGGCGCGCGTGCGACTGCATTTCACGCGCGTGAACAGCACTGTTGATATGGCGTAGTCCGGACCGGTATACTCCGGACGGGGTACCGCTTGAGTCGAACAATCCCGAACAAATGGAGGGCACCGCATGGCGAGACGACCGAATTACGGATTCGTGAAGCGCGAGAAGGAACTGAAGAAGCAGCAGAAGAAGGCTGAAAAGCTCGAGAAGAAGAGGGCGGCAAAGGACTCGACCGACCCGGACATAGAGCAGACGGAAGATCTGGCTGACGACAGCGAGTGACGCTGCGCTGTACGTCGGCCATGTCGAGGACGTGACCGACGAGGATGTGCGGCCCATTCCGAACCTGGACGTCCAGCTGTTGCTGAATTGCGCGCTGCCGTTCCGAGAATCGGCTGCGAGGGTCTGATGGCGCAACTCAGGCGCGTGCGCCTGCGATCGGAGTCCTGACTCCGCGGCAGTGTCACACCGTCGCCCGACATTTCACGCGATGGCGCTGTTGGACGGCCCGTTGTTCTCCACTCACGGGACGGCGCAGTTGCACGGAGCACGCTGTGCTCCATCATCCTTGCGACATCCGCTCACCGGCTCGAGGATCAGTCATGCCTACCAAGCTCCAGCGCTGGCTGGACATCATCGCGTACCTCGTCGGCCGCCGGCTGCCGGTGGCCGCGGACGAGCTGATGCGCGCTGTGCCGGCGTATGCAGAGCGATGGGAATCCGATGACACGAAGCAGCACGAGGCAGTGCGTCGCAGCTTCGAGCGGGACAAGGATGAACTGCGCAAGCTCGGCATCCCGATCCGGACTGTGAAGTACAGCACGGGCGATGCGTCCGATGTGCATGAGGGCTACATCATCGAGCGTCGCGATTTCTACCTGCCCTATCTGAAGCTGGTGAAGGAGGCGACGGGGGCGCCGGAATTTCAAGCACGCGGCCGGATCGCGAATGTCGAGGTGCAGGAGGACGACGCCCCTCTCGCACTCTCCGCCCTGCGCCGTGTCGCCGATGTGCCGGGATTCCCGCTGGCGAAGGAGGCCCGATCCGCGTTCCGCAAACTCGCGTTCGATCTGGATCCGCATGCGTTCGAAACACGGAGCGAAGTGCTGTTCATGGAGCCGCCCGGATCGGCCGAACTGTCCGATCGGCTGCGCACGATCTCCGACGCGCTGCTCGCTCGCAAGCGCGTGACGTTCCGCTACCACGGGATCTATCGGGGCGATGAGACATCACGCGACGTGGACGGCTACGGACTGCTGTTCCAGCACGGCAACTGGTATCTGATCGGCAGGGACAACGATCGCAACGGAATCCGCGTGTTCCGCGTCGGCCGGATGGATGATGTCGCAGCCAATACGCGTTCACCGAACTCCGAGGATTACACGATCCCCGACGACTTCCAGCTGGGTGATTTTGTCGGCCGGCAGGCATGGGAGCTGGGTGAGGAGGAAGAGCAGGCAGTCCGCGCACGGGTGCAGTTCCGGTTCCCGCTGAGTCTGTGGGCGGAGCGCAATGAGCACGGCACGCTCGAGTCGCGGGGCCCGGACGGCTCCGCGATCCGTGCGTTCACCGTTCACCAGGTCAATCCGTTCCTGCGCTGGCTGCTGACACTCCAGGGCGAGGCGGAGGTGCTGGAGCCGGCATCACTGAAGCAGGAACTGCGAACTCTCGCGCAGACCATCGCAGTGGCGCACGGCGGAGAGCCGGATGCCTCCTGACAACACCGCGAGCGCTCAGCTCGAGCGTATCCTCTACATCCTGCCCGCCGCCGCGCGCGAGGATGGCGTCGGCCTGGAGGAGCTGGCCTCCGCGCTCGGTATCGACGCCGCCACCGTGCTGCGCGACATCGAGCACGTGACCGCCCGCGAGTACTATCACCCCGCGGGCGCCGTAAACAAGTTCAGCATCATGATCGATCGCAGCAGCGTTCGCGTCCACGCCCCGCAGGAGTTTCGCCGTCCCGTCCGGCTGAACGCGCGCGAGGCACTGGCCCTCGGACTCGGCCTGCGTTGCCTCGCCGCCGACGCAGAGCCGGAGCGTCGTCGCGAAATCCTCCAACTGGCCGCCCGCCTCGAGGCGGAACTCTGCGCACCCGGCGTAGAGACCGTGCATGAGATGCGTTCTGCACGGTTCGACGCGCTGCGGTCTATGTCGCGCGTCCCGGACGCCGATGTGCTCCGCGTGGACGATAGGGCGGTCGGCGATTATATGGGGCTGGAGGATGATGTCGAGCTGGAGGATGATGGCGAGTTCGAGGACTACGCACTCGCTTTCGATGATGACGGATTCCGCAGTGTCGTCGCGGACGCCATCGAACTCGGCCGTCTGTGCACCATCTGGTACCTCAAGCCGGGCGACGTCGCGCCCGCCTACCGCAGCATTGCACCGTACCGCCTCGTGTATGCCGAAGGGCGGTGGTACGTGGCCGCCTTCGACCTGGACCGCGAGGCGCTCCGCTTCTTCCGCATGGACCGCGTACTCAACGCCGCTCTCGAAGAGGATGCTGCGCCCGACCTGCCGCCCGTCGAGCTGTCAGCATTCCTCGTGAACGGCGGCCCCTACATGGCCGGTGATGATGTCGAAGTCAGCGTCCGTTATTCGCCCGTCGTCGCGCGCTGGGTGATGGAGCGAACGGCCGCCAGCGCTCATGATGACGGAAGCGTCATGGTGCGCCACCGCGTCGCCGACCCGCGCTGGATCGTGCGGCATGTACTGCAGTACGGCGGCGAAGCCGTCGTGGACGAGCCCGCCGAAGCCCGCGACTGGGTAGCCGCCGCAGCCGCAGACGTTAAAGGATAAAAGCCCCGCGCCTCCGCGCAGCGAGCCCCGCCCACGCCTCCGCGCAGCGAGCCCATCCCGCCCATCGCCGTACCCGCCCCTGGTTCACGTTATCCCAGCGTGAACCTTTCCTGCCTTCAGCGACGACCGATGGCGGTGTATTCGCGTGT
>JAGTUV010000337.1 GCA_018224305.1 Gemmatimonadota bacterium | reverse complement strand
GCGCGGGCGCCATCAGCGCGGCGGCCATCGCGGGCGCCATCGAGGGCCGCCAGTGAGAGCGTGGCCTGCGCCGCGCGATGCCAGTCGCCGCTGGTGCCTCCAGCCGAAGCCGCCACCGAATCGAGCAGTGCGGCGTGCGACTCCGACCTGCACGCCGTGCCCAGCGTAGCGAGGGCAAGCAGCGACACGTGCACGCTCGTGTCGCGCACTGCCGATATCACCTGGTCGCAGCCATACGTTCCGAGCCGTGCGGCGTGGACGCGCACCGCTTCGTACCGCACAGCGGGTGACGCGTCGCGCGCGGCGATGCCGGCGATTCGGCGCACGGCGGCGCTGTCGGCGAGAGTGCCCGCTGCGGCCGCTGCTTCACGCCGGACCATGGGTTCCGGATCCTGCATTGCCGCGGCAAGCGTCGCTTCATCGGCCGCGCGGATGAGCGCCAGTGTGGCCAGAGCGATCGTCCGTTCCCGCGCATTCCCGCGCGCGGTTCCGGTACTCGCGGCCCGGAGTGGCTGCACTGCCGCAGCGTCCACGGCCGGTCGCGCTGCGGGCTGTCGCGCGAGTAAATAGAGGCCGCGCAACGCGCCGGTGCGGGCCGCCTCACCGTGCGTGGCCGCGTCCTCGTGTGTGACGAACGGCACGATCCGCCCCACCACTTCACGCGCACTGGCCGCGTCCGCCTGCAGCCGGCCGAGCGTCTCGGTCATTGCGGCAGCCGACGCGCCGCCGTCCCCGGGCGGCGTCAATACCTCCAGCAGGGCACGCCGCGCTTCTCCGGCTCCCGACTGGCGCGAGACGTCGCCCAGCGCGTGCGCGGCCGCAGCGCGGACGCCGTCATCGGGGTCGCTCAGCATGTGAATGATCATCGGCGCGAACTCCGGCCGCTCGCTGCGGCCGAGCGCGCGGACCGCCAGTGCACGCAATGTCGCGTTTCCGGATCCGAGCAGCGCGCGCACCTGCTCGACCTGACCGTCCGTCGCGAGTCGCGCGTCCTCCGCGGCGACGAGCGCCTCCCACGCAGCAGCGGCCCTCCGGTCAATGGCCGGAGCGGCCGGACCCTCGGGCACCGTGACGGCGCATGCGGTCAGTAGAACAGCGAGCGAGCCTGCGGTTGCCACCATCACGGCCGCACCTGCCGACCGCGCCGGCGATGGAGTTCCGGCCATCAGCGGACGCGCTCGAAGCGCATGTCGTAGACACGCGCCTGCTGCACACTCAGCTGCGTAACCGAACCCGCGTCGTCGCGGATGAACTGCACACGTCCCAGCTGGCCTGCCGAAAAAAGGTCCCCGCCCCGCGGGACCAGCACAATGCGCGCAGCCGGCCGTCTGCGCAGCACGAGGTCATCTCCCTCGATGGCCACCGTGAACGTTGCCTCGACGTCCGGACTGTAGTAGTCCCCCACGAGTGACTGCAGCGTTTCGCGTGCGATGACGGATCGCGGCGCTGCGCCGGCGGGCGCCTGCAGAGGCGTGGCTTCCTCCTCCAGTCCGAATACGACGCGCGACACGCTGCGGCCGACCCGGCCCGGGTTCACATTGGCTGCGTTACATAGTACGGCTACGCTTACCTGCTGCTCCGGGTAGCGGGCGAGGAACGCGCGGTACCCGGCCGTCGCGCCGGTGTGGCTGATCTCGGCCATATCGTCGAGCGCTCCGACGACCAGCCCTGACGCGTAATCGATCGTGCGACCGTCATTCAGTACGCCGCGCTCGTGCATCATCCGCACCAACTCGGGGCCGCCCAGATCTCCCGCTTCGA
Source organism: Gemmatimonadota bacterium (assembly GCA_018224305.1). GTDB lineage: Bacteria > Gemmatimonadota > Gemmatimonadetes > Longimicrobiales > RSA9 > SH-MAG3. The sequence goes on along the minus strand of JAGTUV010000337.1, from coordinate 1,632 downwards.
GCGCCGCGCTCCACGCGAGCAGGTCGCCGACCGTCGTGAGCAGGCCGCCATTCCCGTACACGTTCTCGATCGGCCGGTCGATCACCCATTGTCCGGAACGCGTCATGTACGCCGAGGAACGGTGCCTCACGATGCGGCGGTAGTCGTCGCGCCACTGCGTGTGCTCCAGGCCCAGTGGCTCGAAGATGCGCGTGCGCGAGAACTCCGCGAACGGCATCCCGCTCACGCGATCCACAATGACCGCGAGCAGGTTGTAGCCGGAGTTGCTGTAGGAGTATTCGGAGCCGGGTTCGAAGTTCAGACCGCGCTGCCGGCTGAGAATATCGATCACATGGTCGTGCGTATGGGTGCGCATGCTGCGGGACCAACCCCCGATTTCAGCTACACTGCCCCAGTCGCGCAATCCGCTCGTGTGTGTAAGCAGGTGGCGGATCGTGATGGTGGGACCGTAGTCGGGCAGTTCGGGCACGTAACGACGCACATCGTCATTGAATGTCAACCTGCCATCCAGCGCGAGCAGTGCGACCGCCGCCGCCGTGAATTGCTTCGATACGGACCCCGCCTCGAAAATCGTCTCCGGGGTGTTATGGATGCCGTGCTCCAGATCCGCCATTCCGTACGCCCGTGACAGCACCGGACGCCCGTGACGCTCAACCCCTACTGCGCAGCCGGGCGTCTCATCGCCCATCCACTCCGCGAAGACCCGGTCCACGTGTTCCACCGCGAAAGAACCCTGGCGGGCACTCACTGGCTCCGCGGGCAACAGCAGCAATCCGGTCAGCAGGATGGTAACGCGGGTCATGGAGATCTCCAGTGTGCCGTGCAGAACAGCGGTGGGTGCGGCGCGCCTGGGGTAATCGTGCCTGCCGCGGCGGGCCCGGTCAAGGCCGGAGCATCGCGTGATGTCATGACTGCCGCGCCGTCGGACCGACCGGCACGGCAGCCATGTGCAGTCTAGTCGCGTGCCTTCATCACGGTTCCGCCCACGGCCGCGCCGAGTGACAGACCCAGAGCGAGCAGCGCCCACCATGCCGCCCCTGCAACCGCATCACTCGCGTCACCCGCAAACTCCTCCGCGCGCTGCCCGATCGTGTCTACGGCTGTGCTGACCTGCGCGTATGCGTCCCGCGCCAGCGTCTCGACTCGCGTTGCCAGCCGCTCCGCTTCCGGACGGCTCATGTCCGTGCGCGCGGTGATCACGTTGATGATCGCCTCACGATCTACCTCGCCGCCGCGCTCCGTTATGGTCGCAACGATCTCCCGTGCTACCGACTGATTGCTCGCCTCACCCGTCGCGCGCTGGCCTATCGCCTCCGCGTCACTCGCCAGCGTGTCCGGACGGAGCGCCGGATTGCCCGTCTGCTCGAGCGTGCGCTCGATCTCCGACTGCACACTGCTCATGTCCATCCCGCTCACCTGCTGCACGGCTGATGTGCCCACCTGGCCGACCGTGGACGTGATGCCTCCCGCCACCGCCGCCGTCGTGCGACCGACTATGCCGAACGCTCCGCCGATCACCGTCGTCAGTCCGCTCGCCACCAGCCACGCCGCGAACAGCGTCGATAGGCTCCACAGCACTATGCCGTGCAGCGCGCCGTCGCCTCGCGTGAGCACGCCGGCCAGCCGCCCCGT
>JAGTUV010000336.1 GCA_018224305.1 Gemmatimonadota bacterium | reverse complement strand
CTGTTCGCCTCGATCTCGAGCACCTGACGTACGTAAGCCGGCGCCTGGCGCGCCGCCCCGTGCACCTGCGGCATGCACCGCAGCGAGTACGCGTCCTGCACGCGCGGATCACCATGACGGTGGGATTCACGGATGGAGGATCCGTCGAGCAGTGTGCGCAGGCGTGCCGCGCTCACCTGCTGACCCGGCTGCGGTCGCACGCGCTGCAGCGCGGCATCAAAGGCGTCCGGTGTGCCGCGCAGCCCCTCCAGGCTCATTGCACCCGACACCTCCAGCGTCTCCAGGACGCGCTCCGCACGCAGCAGGGCGAGGATTCCGATCGCGGTGTGAACCTGGGTGCCGTTGTTCAGGGCGAGACCCTCCTTCGCCTCCAGCACCACGGGCTCGAGTCCGGCCCTCTTGAGCGCGGGAGCGCCATCCAGCACTTCACCTTCCAGTGTTGCCCTGCCTTCCCCGAGGAGCACGAGCGCGAGGTGGGACAACGGGGCCAGGTCACCGGACGCTCCCACGCTGCCGCGGCTGGGAATGACCGGATGCACGCCGCGATTCAGGCATTCCAGCAACAGGTCCACGACCACAGGCCGCACGCCGGAGTATCCGAGCGCCAGCACGTTGGCGCGCAGCAGCATGATCGCGCGCGTCTCCTCCTGGCTCAGCGGCTCGCCTACACCGGCCGCGTGGCTCCGGATGAGATTCAGCTGAAGCTCGCGAATTCGCTCCGCGGGAATGACGACCTCGGCCAGCGCTCCGAACCCCGTCGTGATGCCGTACACGACGCGCTGCTCACGCACGATACGGTCAACGACGGCGCGCGCGGCTTCGATACGAACGCGTGCGGCATCGTCGAGCTGCACGCGTACCGCACCGGCGCCTCGCGCCACGCATTCGACGTCGGACAACGTCAAATCGCCGCGAATCATGAGGGTCTCGCTCATGGGGCGCCAAGATAGACCGGCCCGGGAGGGGCGACAAGCTCCTCCCGGGCCGGCTCCGGACGTGCCGCGTTTCGTTATCGCACAGTCTGCAGGCCCCGCACGTCGCTCTGCTGGTAGTCCAACTTGACGTCCGGATTCGCCCGCAAATGGACCCGGAACTGGAAACTGAAATTGCCGTTCTGCGCCTTCACGAAATCGAAGTTGGCGTCCCAGTCGTGCAGGGTCCGCGTCAGCGTCAGCACGTGATCGGAGAACTCCGTGGTCGTGATCGAGTACCCCGTCGTCCAGCGGAGCGTCCAGTTCTCCGTCGGCTGGAACGACACGTTCCCTCTCACCATCTGATTCTCGCTGGCACCGGCGGCGTCCACACGCGGCCGGAACAGTGAGTAATTGATGCTCGCGTTCCACGCACCGACAGCGCCCTTCGGCCCCCCCACGGCCGTGCGCCGGCTCGTGCCGATCATGCCGTATTCCGATTCAGTACGGTCGACCGCCGGACCGCCCTCACTCTCTTCACCCTGCTGGAGGGCCACGCCGCCGGTCTGTGTGCTGACCGTATCGCGCGACCCGAGTCGCAGGATGCGGAACAGCCAGGAGTTGCCGTTGATCGAGAACGACGCGTTCACATCGCGCAGGTGCGGCGCGAACGATCGACTCACATCACCGACCGAATCCGTACTCGCGCTGAACAAGTCGTGCGTCACCGACATCTGAAGGCCCCGGAGCAGGTCCGAGCGCAGCGTGTTCCTGATCTGTGTGTTCACGAGTCCGTAATCGTCGCGGGCACGCACGAAGTCGTACACGAGTGCTTCGGTCGAGACTTCGAGCAGCGACACCGTCGCCACCTGCTCGCGCCGCGTCAGCAGCACACCCCCCAGCGTATCGCCGACACCCGGAGTCCTCGACGCGGCCTGCCCACCTGTGCGCTCCGCTGTGTCGAGCGGCACACCTGCACTGTCGACCGCAATGCCGGCCGTGTCATCCGGCGTGACCTCTCCAGCCGTCCGGTCATCCGGCCGCGGCCGGTACTTCGCTTCGAACGTCTGCGACAGACCGACCGTGATGCGGTTCTGTTCCGTGACCCCGGCGCCGAAGATCGAACGCTGCAATGAGTCCACCCGCATGGCGGGTGAATAGCCGTATGCGAAGCTTGGTGAGACCTTGTGGCGCAGCCTCTCGAAGGGCCCGAAGCCCGGCCAGAAACCGTACATCTCGAGGCGGACGGATGAACTGAAATCGACGCGCGTGGGAGAGGTGACGAAGGACTGGCCCGTGCTGTCGTTGCGCAGATACTCGCCCGAGAGAGATACCGAAGGCGTGATGGTGCTCGTCGCTATCAGGCGCTGCTCGAACGACAGGTTCGTGCTCCATCGGCCGCGCTGCGCAGACGCACCATCCAGCTCAATGACAGTGTCACCCGGAACCAGCCGCGCCTCCGCGGTCTGCTCGGTGAAGCTCAAGTTCTGACCCCAGGAGAGCCGGCCGAGGTTCAGCCTGCTGCTCACACTGCTGGACAGGTCACGCGTGCTCTGTGTCGCCGGATTCGGGTTGATCGCATCGACATCGCGACGGTCGATGCGCATGTCTCCGCTGCCTGACCACGTCAGGTTGCTGAACCAGCGCTCGTCACCCGGCGCGGCCTCGAACAACGTGAGCGGAGACACACTCAGGCGGAAGCTCGGCAGCTGTGACTGCACCGTGTTGTTGGACAGATACTGCTTGCGTGACAGGCCCACGCTCGCGTTGCCCCAGTCGAAGCGGCGCTGGATCGAGCCGTTCGAATCGATCGACCGGTTCAGTTCGCGCGGGTCGAATGTCCGCTGCGAGACGAAGCTCGATGTCGCATAGTTCGCAGTCAGAGCCAGCGACGTACGCTCATCCGGCTGCCAGCGGTTCTGGGATGCCAGGGTGAACTCCCGGCCTCCCTCCTCCTTCCAGAACTGGCGATAGGTCAGGCCGCCCCGCAGGAAGCGGCGCATCCAGTTGTAGTCGAAGCTGCCGCGCAGTCCCGTCCAGTTGCCCGAGTACCAGTCCATGGCGAGTTCAGCGCCCATGTAGTCGTTGATCGCCCAGTAGAATCCGACGTCTTCGATGCGGCGGTTGTAGCGCGAGCTGTTGCGTGCAATATCGTTGATACCGAAGCGCGGCATCAGGATTCCGCTACGCCGGCCCTGGCTGAGACTCTGCACGAAGAATGGCAGCCAGAACACGGGCACGCCGCCGAACCGCATCGTTACGCTTCGACCCACCACGACGTTCTCGCGAATGGCCTTCAGTTCGGCCGCCCGGAAGTCGTAGTGGTGGTGGGGGTACGGCAGGTCGCAGTCGGTGAAGATCGCGTCGTGGCAGTACAGCTTGTCCCCCATGAAATACGCGTCGCAGCGCACATTCCACGTGGCGCCCTCCTGCACGCGCGTGCTGGCTCCGGGCGCCCGGCCGATCTGGCGTTCGACATCGAAGCATACGGTATCGCTCGCCATCGGCTCCGCCTGACCCGCCGCGTGAAGGACCGGGTTGCCGTAACCGCACGCGATGGCGAGCAGCTGGCTGTACGTGATGCTCGAGTCGGCGACGAGCTGATTGCCCTCGCGGGCCACCTTCGGCACGCCGCGCAGCACGAGCCTGCTCGTTGCTGCAGTGTAGTTCGCGCTGTCGGCGCTGTACTCCGTGCCAATGTAGCCCCCGATGCCGAGCAGAAGGCTCATGATCGAGTCGCGCTCGATCCGGGAGGGCAGTGCCGCAGGCTGACCTCCGGCCCGGGGCCTGACCGCGATGGTCTGCGCCTCGATCGAATCCGTCTGCTCGGTCACGGTGTCAGGCTGCGCGACGCCGCGCATGCCGCGCAAGCGCTCCAGCGCGCGCTGTTCCGATGTCAGCGAGTCCTGCGGCGCCGGCGGTCGCTGCTGCGCCGCAGCCGGCGCAGCGGCACTCACCAGCAGCACCGTGGCCAGCCACGCGCACCTCACTGCGCCTCCGCCAGCGCGTCCGCTGCCGCATGCCGGGCCTTGCCGCGCTCCACCATCTTCGCGAGCAGGATCCCGATCTCGTACAGCGCCATCAGCGGACCCATCATGAAGATCGTAGCGGTGATCGCATCGCCGGGCGTGATCAGCGCTGCTGCGATGGCCATGCCGGCAATCGCGTACCGGCGTTTCGACGCCAGCCACTTCGACGTCACGAGGCCGAGCGCCGTGAGAATCATGACGACGACAGGAAGCTCGAACATCAGGCCGAAAGCGACCAGCAACTTGAGCACGAATCCGAAGTAGCCGTCTGCCGTGAGTGCCCAGCGCAAACCGGGCGACTGGAAACTGCCCATGAACTTCAGTGTCACCGGCAGCACGTACATGTACGCCATCGCCACACCTGCGCAGAACAGGACCGCGCCCAGATAGAGGGCCGGGGTGATGTAGCGCTTCTCCCGCTTCGTCAGCGCCGGCGCGAGGAACGCCCAGACCTGATACACGATGACCGGCGCGGCCAGAATGATGCCCAGCGTGAGCGCGATGTTGAACGTGATCATGAAGGGCGCTGTCACCGACAGTGCAATGAGTTCTGCATTGCTGATGAACGGATCCACCGGCTTCTTCAGGAGGCTGAACAGATCGAAGCGGATGGCCACATAGAAGCCGATGGCCGTGCCCACCGCGAGCGCGGTCAGGCTCCAGACAATTCGCCAGCGCAGTTCCTCGAGATGATCGAAGAACGGCATTTCGCCCGCGGGGGAATTGGGCCTCAGTTTGCGAAACACCATGATCTCACTTCAGCGGCAGCTCGACCTGACTCCTGCTGAGCGCCGCCATCGCCTCTTTCGCACTTAGCTCCTTCAGTTCCTGGTAGAACTCATCCAGGTCCTGGAAGTTCCGGTAGACGGAAGCATAACGCACGTAGGCCACGTAGTCGCGGGTGCGCAATTGTTCCATGACCAGTTCGCCGATCCTGTCGCTCTCGACTTCGTCCACGTTCATGCGGGCCAGCTCCTCCTCGATCGCACTGACCATCAGCTCGATCTCGCTGCCCGTGACCGGCCGTTTCGCACAGGGCAGCCGGAGTGACGTCAACACCTTCTGCCGGCTGAAGGCCTCGGATGAGCCGTCCCGCTTGGTGACCAGCAGCTGGCGCTCTTCGATCGATTCGTACGTCGTGAACCGCTTGCTGCACGAGAGACATTCGCGCCGCCGACGCACCGCACGGCCTTCCTGGCTCGTGCGCGAGTCGACGACGCGATCCTCCATCCCATGGCAGTAGGGACAGCGCATCTAGCTGCCGGGCAGCGAGCGCAGCTTCGCCTGCGCCTGCCGCGCTTCCTCCGATTCCGGATAGCGTTCCCGCACCTGCGTGAAGTAACGGCGCGCTCTCGGGAAGGCACGCTGCTCCTCCGCGATGACGCCCGCGCGGAACAGTGCGGCGGCGGCGCGCGGGGCCGTCGCCCAGGCCTCGGCCACGCGTTCCATCGACACGTAGGCATCGTCATACGCGCGATCGCGATAGAACGATTCCCCGATCTGGAACTGGGCGTCCGGCGCACGGGCGTGATCGGGGAACTCCGCTACCAGCTGCTCGAACGCGAGCCGCGCAGTCGAGAACGACCCTTCGGACATTTTCTGCATGCCCGCGTCGTAGTACTGGTCCGCGGTCATGCCGCCCGAGGTGGGACCCGGACCCGCGCTCGATACGCCGCGCTGCTCGATCGCTGCCAGGCGCTGCTCGATGCGGCCGAGCGTGCCCATCACCTCGCTGACCAGCTGCCCCATCTGCGTCACGTTGCGGTCGAACTGACGCAGCTGATTCGCGGTGGTACCGCGCGCATCGACCGTCAGAGCCATGGTGGTACTGATCGAGTCCAGCAGCAGACGGTTCTGCCGCTGGATCTCGGTCAGCACGGAATCCTGATGCTGCCGCAGCCAGTGCATCTCCTGGCTCAGCGCGCGCACGTCGCCCTTCGTCGCACACCCGCCGAGCACGAGCAGCCCGACTGCCGCCAGGGGGATCAGCCGCATACCGCCTCCTGCTGTCATCATGAACCCGGCAGGGTCAGCGGCGAACCGCCGGCCGTTATTACGAACTCGGCGCGCCGGTTCTGCGCCCATGCCGATTCGTTGCTTCCCTGGGCCGCCGGCGAGTCCTCACCCATGCTCGTCGTCTCGAAGCGCGAGGCGTCAATGCCGAACCCGGCCAGATACTGCCGCACGGAGGATGCGCGTCGCATGCCGAGCGCCAGGTTGTACTCGAGCGAGCCGCGCTCGTCGGTGTGGCCCACGATCCGCAGCCGCACATTCGGGTTCGAACGAAGGATCGGCACCTTCCGCCCGAGCGCAGCCTCCGCATCCGGACGCAGTGCCGATTCGTCGTAATCGAAGCGGACGACTTCCTCGAGGATGGCGCGGGCCCGCGCAGTCATCTCTTCGGCGCGCCGACGCGCATCGGCGTCCGCGCTGGCGTTGGCGCGAGCAATCGAGTCCTGCCGCATGCGCTCGCGTTCCGCTGCGCGACGGGCGCCCTCACCGGCCGTGTCGGGCAGCGTGGGCTGCGGTTCCTGCGGCGGCTCACGGCGCGAGCAGCCGGCCAGCGGCACGGCGAAGAGTGCGGCGATCAACACGAGGCGTCGGATCATGCGTTCATTCTCCTGATGGCGTCGGTGGTGTGCGTGCGCCCCGCTCACGGCCTCGCTGCCGGAGGCGGAGCGGTTGCGCGTTCGAAACTCTACTGCCGGGCCGCGAGGTCACTGGCGCGCAGCAGCAGCGGCGACCATTCTGCCATGCGCAGATTTTCGCCGCGCGCCAGCAGACGCCGGTTCTTCGACTCGGCGTCGATAATATACAGACCGCCGGGCCCATCGCCTACTGATGTATAAACAATGTTGCGACCATCGGGCGCCCAGCTCGGGTCTTCGTTGTTGCCGCGCGCTGTGATCTGCTCGATCTGCGCACCCTGCCGGTCGGCATCCGCAACCATGATCTGGTAGGATCCGCGCATCTGACGGTTCCAGACACCGTGGAACACAATGCGTGAGCCGGTCGGCGACCACGACGGGGCTGCGTAGTCACTCGACTGCCCCGCGATGAACGGGGACAGCATCGCCGCGCCGCCGCCGTCCTCGTCCATCACGTAGATCGCGGGCCGGCCGATGCGGTCGGACATGAACGCGAGCCTGCGCCCGTCCGGCGAGTAACTCGGGTACATCGATACCGTACTCAGATTGCCCGTCAGCTTGCGCAGACCGCCTGAGCGCGAGATGTCGTACTGGAACACCTCCGCGCCGTTCTCCCGCCAGATGCCGAGCGCGATGGTAGTGCCGTTCGGTGCGTACGCGGGGGTGTAGATCATGTCCCCGCCGGGATCGAACGTGCGCTGTTGACCGGTCGCGACCTCGCGCTCGACGAGGTGCCAGCGGTCGCCGCCCGTCGCGTACAGTATGCGTCGGCCGTCCGGCGACCAGGTGGGTGAATAGATGAGGCCGCCGAACCCGGCGATACGGCGCAGGCCGTAGCCGTCGGAGTCCACGATCAGCAGATCGTAGTTGCCATCGCCGTGTTGACGCGTCGTCACAATTCGCGTCGCCGCACTGCCTGGTGCATTGAGCGCGGACTGCACCACCTGGTCCGACAACGCGTGCACCGCCATCCGGAACGCGGGACTCTCTGCCACCGGCAGCACATAGCGGCCCTCATGCACGACGCGGGCATACACCACGTCGTGAACCGTCAGACTGATCTCGTACCCGTCCGTCGCCGGTGCGACGGTGCCGGTGACGAGATACACGACATTCAGCGAATTCCACTGCGCGTAGTCCACGGCGCCCGTTCTCAAGCTCTGGGGCACGCCCTCGATGACATTGAACCGGCTGCTGTTCAGCAGGTCCCGCTGCACTATCGTGGTTATGGAATCGAGGACCTCGCCTGTCGGCCCGGCACCCTCGACCGGGCGAACGGCCAGCAGCGGCCGGTTCTGCGTCTGATAGGTGGTCGACAGCCGGATGCCTGGCGGCGGATCCTGCGCCAGCGCCGGCACGGCGTATATGAGCAGCGGCAGAATGGCGAACAGCGATCGTCGCATGTGCATTCCCTTTGGTTGGCTTGCCTACTTCGGCGGTTCGAACGTAAACGACACCCACAGCCGGTCCTGCTGCCAGCCGTCCGGCAGCGGACCGAACGCACCCGTCCTGCCCGCCCGATCCACCGCCTCGTGCGCCTGCAGATCGAACTGGAAATTGCCCGACCGGCGCACCAGCCGGATACCACCGGCCGTTCCGTCACGTTGGATGTAGAACACCACCTCGGCTTCCAGGTTCGCGCTGCCGCTCCACCGGAACATGCGATGAAGTTGCGTCACGATGTTCTCCAGATAGTCCGGGAACGGGAACTCCTCACCCTCCAGCTGCACGTTACGGTTCTCGCCGCCGATCGTCACCGGCTTCGGGTCGGGCCCCCTCACCGGTGCCGGGGTCGGCGCCGGTTCCGGGGGCGGCGTCGGTGTCACCGGCGCGGGCCGCTCCGGCTGCGGCCGCTGGGGCGCCGGATCCGGCTAGGGATCCGGAGCTGGCTGGTCGGGGTTCGGCTCCGGCTCCAGGAGGACGGGGGTCTCGTGCGGG
>JAGTUV010000335.1 GCA_018224305.1 Gemmatimonadota bacterium | reverse complement strand
CGGTGGAGCAGGCGGAGGCCGAGCTCGCCGGCGCGGGCGCACGCGCCCTCGCCGTGGCGCGTGCAGCGGGCGACGATGATGCCGGGATCGGCGTGCTGCGGCCGCGGATGATGCGACTCGAAGAAGCTGCGCGAGACCCCGCGCGTATCGTCGCACAGCTCGCGCTTTCCGCCGCTGCGCTGGGCGTGCTGCTCATCGCCACAGTCAACCTTTCGGGACTCCTGCTCGCACGGGCCGTGGCACGCGCTCGCGAGACTGCGGTGCGTGCGGCGCTCGGCGCGGGGCGCGCACGGCTGCTGCGGCAGGCGCTCGTCGAGGGATGCGTGCTCGGCGTACTGGGTGGCGCAGCGGGTCTGGTGCTCGGCTTGTGGAGTGTCGAGCTGCTGAGCATGCGAACGACTGACTCCGTCGTGTGGCTGCCGCTGCTGGGCGAGGTCAGCACGGCCGTCACTCCCGCGCTGGACTGGCGAGTCGTCGCGTTCACGCTCGGCATCGCCATCGGCGCCGCGGCGTTCGCAGCGCTTGCCGCCGTGTTGCGCGCCGGACGCATGGACCTGACGTCCGACCTCGCGTCGGGTGCGCGCGGCAGTTCCACACGCATCGGCTCGCTGCGACGACCGACCGTACTCACCGCGGCCGCGGCCGTCCAGGTGGCGTGCTCGCTGATGCTCCTCGTCGGCGCGGCATTGCTCGTCGACGGACTGCGACAGCTGCGCAGCATTGATCCCGGCTTCGATGCGCGCGATGTGCTCGCGTTCACGATCACGCCGCCGGACTCGCGCTACGGCGGCGACGCGGCGGCACCCCTGCTGACGCGGCTGCTCGAACGCGTGCAGGCCGTGCCCGGCGTGCAATCGGCGACGGTCAGCCTGTGCACGCCGTATCGCCAGTGCTCAAGCACGCCGCTCTACATCGATGGCATTGAGGCGGACAACGGCGCGACCGTCGGGCGACACTACGTCGCGCCCGACCACTTCCGCACACTCGGCATCCCGCTGCTGCGCGGACGCACGCTCACGCAGCATGACCGCGCGGGCGCGCCGCGTGTCGCGGTGATCAACGAGACGGCAGCGCGGCGGTTCTGGCCGGACACGGACCCGATCGGACAGCGCGTGCACTTCGGCAGCGGTGGCGGCTTTGCGTCGCCGGACTCACTCACCGAGATCGTGGGCGTTGTCGCGGACGTTCTGTACAACACTCCGGGCGCCGACATCCGACCGGACTTCTACACATCGTACATGCAGTTCACCTGGCCGTACACAACGGTTATGGTACGCGCGGCCGTCGATCCCGCGACGCTCGTGACGCCGTTGCGCCGCGCAGTCGCCGATGTCGACCCCGACCTGCCGATCCATGACGTGCGCGTCGTTGAGGAATGGAGTGCCGCGGTGCTCGCAGATCAGCGCTTCACAACGCTCGGCCTCTCCGCCATCGCCACCCTCGGCCTGTTCCTCGCCTGCCTCGGCATCTACGGCATCATGGCCTGGTCCGTCGCGCAACGTCGTCGCGAACTCGGCATCCGCCACGCACTCGGTGCGACAACCGGACAGGTCGTACGACTCATACTCGCGCAGGGCGCCTCGATCGCGCTGATCGGCATTGCACTCGGCGTCGTCGCGTCACTCGCACTCGCACGCACGATGCGCGCACTGCTGCCGCACGCAGCGCCCATCGATCCGCTGCACATTGCCGGCGTCGCCGCACTCCTGCTCGCCATCACGACACTCGCCTGCTGGCTACCCGCGCGGCAGGCCGGCCGCATCGATCCGATGAGGACGATCAACGACGTGTGACGCGCACTGCGCCCCGTCCGGACGCTGATCCCGGTGATAGGGCACGAGGGGCGACCCGTGCAGCACTCGTCACACGCGGCCTTGTCGCTCAGCGGATCAAGGAGGGGACGCGCAGTCTGCGACGTCGCGCTCAGCGGATCGTGGACGGGACACGCAGCCTGACCTCCTGGCCTGGCGACACCGTGATCTCTGAGCTGATCGGTGTCGCACGACTGGCGAGGGGGTGGATCTCGAAGCGGAGGGGGGTCGGCCCGAAGACCATGTTGGAAGGGATCCTCAGGCGCGTGGACGAGAGCGATTCGGCGGTGCCCAGCCGTTGCCGCTGAGAGTTACGCAGCACATACACGGTCACCTGAAGAGTGCTCTCGTTTTCCACGATCAGCGTGGTCTCCCCTGTCGGCTCCGGCGTTCCGCTCTCGGCGGCCCGCCCGCAGGATGCCATAGTCAGCGTGATCGCCATAACGAGGCCTGCACGAATCGAAGTTCGCATCAAGGAGTCCTCCGTGATCGAGTTTGTGATAGTTCGTGAGCATGCGAGGACCGAGCCAGCGGCGTCCTGCCGGGTGCCGGGCACGTTGCGACATGCGCAGTGACGCGGACACGGTCCGCGTCGGGCGCGGGCGATCCAGCTGACCGCGGCCGCGCCACCAGGCCGGCCAATCCTCCAACCTGCATACTGAATGGTGGCTTCGCCGCACCATGCGCGGCGAACTTTCCATCGAAGCCGCGTGCGTGAAGGTCAATGGAAACTTCGCAGCGCATGGCGCTGCGAATCCTCCATCCTCATGATCGCGGTGCACCGAATGGACGCTTCGCCCCCCGCCCCCGCGACCGCGGTGCACCGAATGGTCGATTCGCCCCCCACGACACGGGGGTCCCGCACGGTCGAGCTGTCGATCCCGAACGCGGACACGTCCGTTCACGAAGGCGAGAGCTGCTTCAGCAGCCGCTTCGGCGCGGCCATCCGATAGCCGTCCACAATGAGCTCGTCGATCTCCGCCCTGTTGTGGCGGAGCGGGTCCGCGATCGAGACCCAGCCGTGCTGACCGATGTAGGGGGTGCGGTACCAGGGGCCGCGCCGGACCAGGTGCGACTGCGTGGTCGGGTCGGACTTGATCGAGATGTCGCCGCCCTCCGCGCCCATGCCTGCGATGAGGAACGACTTGTTGCGGACCTTGAACGTGGTGTGGCCGAAGCCGTCGATGACTTCGCGGACTTCAGGCAGCCTTGCGGTAGCGGTGCGCAATGCCGCGAGCAGGAGCTGGCCTTCGGGAGTGTCCAGTTGCCGGTTGTGGGTCATCGTTTCCTCGTTTGCCGGACGACGTACACCCGGCCGTCGCAATCGACGGGCCCGTCGGGTAGACGTCAGTGCGCGCACCGTCGCTGGCCACCCGTCCGTCGCTGGCCATCCGCACCGTCGCTGATCACCGACACGTTCGCTGACAGCCCGCCCACTCCCCCGTCCGCCATTCCGACTGTACATTAGCACTCAGCGGCCGCACTCTCACTGAGCCGCCGCACAACGATTATCCGGCAGCCGATTCCGCCCTGGAGGTGCAGTGTCCGCGGACCGTTTCAACGAGGATCAGGCCGCGGCCATCTTCGCCCGCGCGGCGGAGGCCGAGGCGTCCGGCCGTCAGCCGTCGTCCGGCACCGGCGCCAGCGGCATGACGCTGGCCGAGCTCCAGGACATCGGGAAGGAAGCGGGGCTGTCGCCGGAAGCCGTAGCGCACGCCGCTGCATCCCTGCGCCAGGCCGGGACCCGGACGCCGGCGCCTGCGTTTCTTCGCGTCCCCATCGGCGTGACACGCACAGTCGCGCTGGAGCGACCCCTCTCGGACGAGGAGTGGGGCGCGCTCGTGGCGCAGTTGCGGACCACGTTCGACGCCAGCGGGAAAGTGCACTCCCACGGAAACTTCCGCGAATGGCGCAACGGCAACCTCCGCGTCTCCGCCGGCCCCGCTACCGGTGGCTATCAGATCGAAATGCGCACATCGAAGGGGAGCGCACGCAGCCTCATGACCACGGGCGGCATCATGACGGGCATGTCCGCCGCGATCATGGCCGT
>JAGTUV010000334.1 GCA_018224305.1 Gemmatimonadota bacterium | reverse complement strand
TCGGCGGGCGCCCTGGTGGTGGCGGCGGACGAGGGCTGCACCATTGCACTGGACCCGGCGATCGACGATGACCTGAAGCTGGAGGGCATTGCCCGCGAGCTGGTCAACCGGGTGCAGCGCCTGCGCAAGGATGCCGGCCTCTCCGTCAGCGACCGCATCGAACTGGGCGTGTTCGGCAACAGCGAGGTGCAGCGCGCGCTCGGCGCACACGAGAGTTATGTTGCGCGCGAAACGCTTGCGGTCACGGTTGCGGCCGGTGAAGTCGAAGATGAACAGTGGCGTACGACCGCACAGGATGTCGACCTCGACGGCCTGCCCGTGCGCGTCGGCGTGCGCCGCGCCTGAGGAGTGAAATGGCGAGTACGGAGCAAGTGAGCCCGACGGATCGGGACCGGGTTCCGGGGGGGAGCGCGAAGCTCGTCATCTTCCTGGCGGTACTGATCGGAGTGCTGCTGCTGGATGTGAGCACAAAGCTGCTCGTACAGAGGCATTTCTTCCTGTACCAGCAGACGGATATCATCGGCGAGTACGTGCGCCTGACGTATATCTACAATCCCGGTGCCGCGTTCGGTATCCACCTCGGTGATCATTCGCGCATCATTTTCCTCGTGTTGTCGCTGGTCGCACTGGCGGCGCTCCTGGGCATGTACTGGTTCACACCGGTTACCGATCGTCTTCGCCTCACCGCAATCGCACTCATCTGCGGCGGTGCCGTGGGCAACCTGATCGATCGTATCCGCTCGCAGAGCGGGGTGGTCGACTTCATCGACGTCGGCGTCGGCACCGTCCGCTGGCCCATCTTCAATATCGCGGACATCGCCGTCACCACCGGCGCGATCATCCTTGCGCTCTCCCTGTGGAAGGAAGAGCAGCACATTGAGCGGCGCTGAGGTCAGGCGGGAACGGCTGGTCGTAGGGACGGCAGACAACGCCCGCCTCGACACGTACCTGGGCACCCGGCATCCGGACCTCTCACGGTCCCGTGCCGTACAGCTGCTCGAGCAGGGTCGCGTGTCCGTCAACGGGGTGGTCGCGCGGAAGAGTCATCGTCTGAGCGATGGCGACGTCATCGAGATCGACATGCCGGCTGCCGAGGCGTCGGAGATCGCGCCCGAATCGATTCCGCTCGTCGTGGTCTACGAGGATGAGGACCTGCTCGTGATCGACAAGCCGGCCGGCCTCGTGGTGCATCCCGCCCCAGGTCACAGTTCCGGCACGCTGGTCAATGCATTGCTGCATCACGTCCAGGACCTGTCGGGCATCGGTGGCGTGCTGAGGCCCGGCATCGTGCACCGCCTGGATCGCGACACGTCGGGTTTGATGATCGTCGCAAAGAACGACGCGGCGCACCGTACACTCTCTTCGGCGCTCAAGCGCCGCGAAGTCCGGCGCATCTATGTCGCTGCCGTGTGGGGTCATCTCCCGCAGGACACCATGGACATCGACGCGCCCATTGGCCGGGCGCGCAATGATCGCAAACGTATGGCCGTCATCCCGGACGGGCGTGCAGCCCGCACCGGTGTCCGGCGGGTCGCCCGGTGGCGCGCTGCGGATCTGGTCCAGGCTGAGCTCGAATCGGGCCGGACCCACCAGATCCGCGTGCACCTCGCGCACATCGGGCATCCCGTGGTGGGCGACGCCACGTACGGCCAGGGTGCGGAGCGCGGAATGAGCGGGCCGGACCGCCGCTGGGCGGGTGATCTGGCCAGGCGAGTGCCCCGTCAGTTCCTGCATGCGGCCCGGCTGCGCTTCGTGCATCCCCGTACGGGAGAGGAACTGCGCTTCGATTCGAGGCTGCCGCCGGATCTGGCGGCGGCGGCGGAATGGGCGGAAGCCTCGACTCTTGTCGGTTGACCCCGCCGGCCGGCGGGCAGTATCTTCAGGCGCCCGACCGAGTTGTGCTAACGTCGCGTATGCTCACGGGCATCGCGTCCCAGCGGGAACCTGTGTCGAATAGCGCCGTCCTCCCCGAAGCCGGAATGAACGTGCACACGGTGGCGCCGTGGGTCGTGTTTTCGTGCGATGGCAGGCGGTATGGCGTACCGCTGGATTTCGTCAGGGAGATCACCGCGGCGCGTCCGTACACGCGGCTGCCCGGAGCGGGTGCCGCGGTATGCGGACTGGCGGGAGTGCGAGGGCGGGTGGTGACGGTGTTCGACATGGGCGCAGTGCTCGGTCTGCGCAGTGCCACAACTCTCCCCGACCACCGACTGCTGCTCATGGACCTCGGCTCGCGCCGGATCGGCGCAGCCGTCGAGGATGTCGTCGACATCGCGCCCGCTCATGTGGAGCGTGAGCCGGGCGGTGTCGGCATCACGGGCAGGGGACGGATATACGATGCGGAATTCATTGCGCTCGATCCGCACGCACTGCTCGGCCGGCTGCTGCCCGGCTGAGTGAACACGATACAGCCGAGGAACACACGATGGCGAGAACGGTCCTGATCTGTGACGATGCACTGTTCATGCGCACCATGCTCGCGGACATCCTCAAGGGCGCGGGATTCGAGGTGGTCGGAGAGGCGCAGACGGGTGCTGAGGCGGTGAAGCAGTACAAGCTGCTGCAACCGGACCTGGTCACCATGGACATCGTGATGCCTGACATGGGCGGAATCGATGCCGTCCGCGCGATCGTGAAGGAGCATCCGCAGGCGCGGATTCTGATGTGCAGCGCGATGGGCCAGCAGGCTCTCGTGATCGAAGCGATCCAGGCGGGAGCACGGGACTTCGTGGTCAAACCGTTCCAGCCCTCTCGCGTGCTGGAGGCGGTGCAGCGGGTCCTCGGCTAGGCCGAATGGATCTTCGCAGGTTCGTTGACCTTTACGTCGCGGAGACGCACGAGAACATCCGTCTGCTGCAGCGGAGTCTGGTCGATCTCCAGGCGGATGCGCCCGAGGGTGCCGTGGCCGAGGCGTTCCGGGCTGCGCACACGCTGAAGGGAATTTCGGCTGCGATGGGCTACCAGACGGTGGCCGACATGGCGCACCGCCTCGAGGATAGTCTCGACGAGATCAGGGCGGGCCGCCTCGATGCGGACGCCGGACTGATTGACGCGCTGCTGTCCGCTGCGGACGAGCTCGAAGACGAGATCGCGGCCGCCATCAGGATCGGCCCTTCGGCGCCGGGCCTGGAGATAGATCCCGGGGCGGTGCCCGCAAGGACCACCGTTTCGCTTTCGCCGGCTCCTGCCGGTACGACGTTCGTCGCACATGTGCTGCTGGATCCCGCCGCACCGATCAAGAGCGCACGCGCGATGTTGATCATGCGCAGTCTCGGTGAGATGCCCGCTGTGCTCGGCTCCGATCCGGCCCAGTTCGACGACAGCTTCGATGGATCGCTGCGGATCTTTCTTTCCGCGTCGGCCGATCCGGCGGCGGTCGCGGTGCTGATCCGCTCGGCCGGCGATGTCGAGACCGTGTCCGTGCGGGCTCCGGAGACCGTGCCGGAGCGCGGCGGGGACGGAGGCACTCAGCCAGGCCAGGGTCGACAGGTGCGCGTGGACGCCACGCGTCTGGATGGTCTGGCGGACGGCCTCGGCGAACTGTCCGTGCTCTACGCGCGTCTCCAGAAGGCGGATATTCCTGCCGGAGTCGACGGCATGGTGGACCGGCTCGGGACCGTACTGGGTGAGCTGGACCACGAGATGCGTGCATTGCGCATGGTACCCGTGCGCGAGGTGTTCGAGAGGTTGCCGCGCGTGGTACGCGATGCCGCCCGCTCCGTCGGCCGCGATGTCGAGTTGGTGATCGAGGGCGAGGACGTCGAGCTGGATCGCTCCATTCTCGATGACATCGGCGAGCCTCTCGTGCACCTGCTGCGCAACGCGGTCGACCACGGCATCGAGAGTACCGGTGACCGGCTGGCCGCCGGCAAGCCGGCGCGCGGGCGCATTCGCGTGTCGGCCGAGCGGGAGCGCGGCAGCGTCCGCATCATGATCGAGGACGATGGCCGCGGTGTGTCCGCTGCCCGGATGGCCGAAAAGGCGCGGGCCGCCGGACTGTATGACCGCGCCGCACCGCCCGGCACGGACGAGGAACTCTTCCGCCTCATGAGCATGCCGGGGCTGTCCACGGCCGAGGAGGTCGGCGCGGTTTCCGGTCGCGGCGTCGGCATGGACGTGGTGGTCAGCCGCGTCCGGGCGCTTGGCGGCGCGATCGACATGAGGACGAAGTCCGGTCTCGGCACAACGTTCCGCATGCGGCTGCCGATCACACTGGCGGTTGCGCAGGCCCTCCGGGTGCGCGTGGGTGGCGAGGACTATGCGATTCCGCTGACGCACGTGACCGAAGCGGTGGAACTCGATGCCGGGGCGAACACGGACGGTGTGCTGCGTGTCCGGGGCCACAGGGTGCCGCTCGTTCGCCTGCGGCGCGTGCTGCGAGTGAGTGGGGAAGGCAGTGAGGAAGCGGCGGTCATCGCCGAGATCGGCGATCGCCGCGCGGCCCTCGCTGTCGACGAACTCGTCGGTCGCGAACAGATCCTCGTTCGGACGTTTGATGCAGTGACGGGCATGTTGCCGTTCTTCTCGGGCGCGACGCTGCTCGCAGACGGGCGTCCAGCGCTGGTGCTGGATCCGCTGAGCATGATATGAGGTCAACCATGGATCTGCGCTCGCTGGACTCCTCGCAGCTCGACGCCATGAGGGAGATCGCAAACATCGGCGCCGGCCACGCCGCCACGGCGCTCTCGCAGATGACCGATCGTGTCATCATGATCGATGTCCCCGAGGTCAGCATCATCCGCATCGAGGACGTGGGCACCATCACCGGTGAGCCCGACGACGCGGTGGCCGCCGTCATGATGAAGGTGCTCGGCGATGTGACGGGCCGGACCGTCCAGATCTTCCCCGGTGCTTCGGCTGTGAAGCTGGTGAGCATGGTGTCCGGCGGGGTGGAGCCCGAATTCCCCGACGGGTTCACGAGCGAGCACCAGTCGACGCTGAAGGAGATTGGCAACATCATCGTGGGAGCGTACCTGAACGCGCTCTCCGACTTCATGGGCCTGCTGCTCATCATGTCCGTGCCCGCGATTGCCATCGACATGGCCGGTGCGGTCATGACGACGAGCTACCTGAACTTCGGTGAAGAGCAGGATCACGTGCTCTGTGTGAACACCGGCATGATCATTGGTGAGGAGAGGATTCGCGGGCACTTCCTGCTCATTCCCGATGCGACATCACTGCAGGTCATGTTGCGGGAGATGAAGCTCGTTTGATGAACACGGAGTCCGCGTCCCAGGTACCCGCGACCATGCCGTGGTCGGACCGCGGCGCAGCGAGCAGGCATGCGGCCGTCTCGCCGCGCTCGGAGCGCGATCTGGAGATCCTGCGTGCGCTCGCGCGCCGCATCAATCCGCAGGACGCGGGAGCCCACAACAATCTCGGTGTCGTCTTCTACAACAAGGGTCTGTACGAAGAGGCAGTCAGTCATTTCGAGCATGCGCTCGAGATCGATCCCCGCATGCAGGTAGCGGAACGCAACCTCCAGATCGCCTACTTCGGTACCGGTCACTTCGAGCGGCTGAGCGCCGAGCTTCGCCTGAAGCTGGAAGCGGATCCTGCTGACGCCGAGGCACGGGACCAGCTTGCCCGTACGTATTTCAACAGCGGCGATCTCGAGAACGCCGTAAAGGAATTGACTGCGCTGCGCGAGGTGCGGCCGGATGATGCCGCGGTCCATCAGCGGCTTGCGCGTGCGGAACTGAAACGCGGCAATCTGGACGCGGCGCTGCGCGCGCTGCGCCGCGCGGAGGCGCTGGACGACGGCAACGCCCGTGTGAAGTTCATGATCGGCGAGGTCCAGTATCAGCGTGGATTGAGTGTCGACGCACGGGAACCGCTGGAGCGCGCGATCGCGCTGGATCCGGGATTCGCTGATGCCCACCACCTGCTCGCGTTCGTCTATGGCGACCTCGGCGACAACGACCGTGCAACGAAGACGGCGACGCGCGCGGCGGAGCTGAATCCGTCGTATGCGAAGGCGGAGGCGGGACTCTCGCTGGACAGCTACAGCACGGCGCGCTACGAGGAGCTGGTCGGGGACCGCACGGCGAGCCTGCCCGGCGTCGCACACGGCGGCGAGCTCGCGCATTACAACCTGGGCCTGGCGTTCCGGCAGAAGGCACTGTACGACGAAGCGCTGCGCGAGTTCCGTCTTGCGACGGAACGTGGCGAGGACATGTACCTTGTCCAGCAGGCGCAGGCGGAGATGATGCTGCTGCGTGGCGATGGCGAAGCGTCAGTAGAGTTGTACACAGGGCTGATCGAGCACGAGCCGGGCAGTCCGAAGCTGTGGAACGAGCTGGGCGTCGCGCGGCATCAGACCGGTGCGCTGGCGGAGGCGGATAATGCATACCGTCGATCTCTCGAGATCGATCCCAACTACGCCCTCGCGTGGAACAACCTGGCCGTCGTGCGGCACCACCGTGGCGAGCCGGAGGCCGAAGAGGCGTTCCGGGCCGCTTTGCGGGAGGGCCGGGCGCTCGGCGATGCGTGGCGGAACCTCGCTCTGCTCCTGCATCGGTCGGAGCGCCGGGAGGAGAGTCTGCAGGCCTACGAGGAGGCGCTGGAGGCGGACCCGGCATCGTCTCATGCGTGCACCGGCGCCGGCATTCTCCTGCTCGAGATGGGACGTGCGGAAGAAGCGCGCGCGAAGCTGCTGCGTGCCGTGGAGCTCGACCCGAACCTGGCGGAAGCGCGCTACCATCTGGCGTTCACGCTGTCCGCTCTCGGCGACTTCACGGGCGCGCTGCGCGAGACGAAGCATGCTCTCGACCTCAATCCGTACATCCCCACCCCGCGGTTCCGCCTGCTCATCGACCTCCAGTACGAAGAGGCGAGCGTGCTGGCGCCGGAACTCGATGTGTCATCGCACGTGGCGGGCGGAGCGGGCGTAGATAGCTTCAACTTCCACGAAGGCGCTCTCGATTCCGTGTTCGGCAGCGACCCGGCGGCGTCCACGGCTGTGGCGCCGGCGGCAGAAGGGGATGAGAGAGGCCGCGACCTGCTCAATGTGGCGCAGCAGGCGATGGATCGCGGCCTGCTGGAGCAGGCGACGGCCGATGCCCAGCGCGCGGGTGTGGCGGGTGCGCCGCGCATCGAAGTGCTGTTGCTCCAGGGTGAAATCTTTCTGCGGCGCGGGCTGTCGGGTGAGGCGGTCGATCGCTTCAATGATGCACTTTCCGAGATATCGCGGAGCGACGATGGCGATACGGACGACCTGCTGAGGCAGGCGCTGCACGGCGCGGCGCGCTCACTGCTCGACCTCGGGCGCATGGCGGAAGCAGTCGAGGCGGCGGAGCGTCTGTGCGAACTGGCGCATGGTGACGTCGAGGCGCTGCGCACGCTGGGCGGTGCTCTGGCGCGCGTGGAGGACTACACGCGTGCCGCGCTCGTGCTGGAACAGGCGCGCATCGATGCGCCGGACGATGTGCACCTGCTGATGGAACTGGGCGCTGCGTATGCGGCGGCTGGCAACAGTCAGGGTGCGCAGGACGTGCTGCGCCGGGCGATCGCGGTGGACAGCATGGCCGTCGGTGCGCGTACGACGCTGGCGGGAGTGCTCGCCAGCGAGGGCCGGATAGACGAGGCGGAAGCGGAGTACCGTGCAGCGCTGCGCGTGCTGCCCAGCTACGGCGAAGCTGCGTTCGGCCTGACCTCGATCCTCGAACAGCGCGGGCGTCTGCGTGACGCCGTGCATGTGCTGATCGATCTCCTCACAACGGATCCGTACGCGATGAACGCTCTGCTGCGGCTCGGTGATCTGCTCCTTGAGGCGGGGCACGTGACACA
Organism: Gemmatimonadota bacterium; assembly: GCA_018224305.1. Lineage (GTDB taxonomy): Bacteria > Gemmatimonadota > Gemmatimonadetes > Longimicrobiales > RSA9 > SH-MAG3. The sequence goes on along the minus strand of JAGTUV010000334.1, from coordinate 7,830 downwards.
GGCGAGACAGGCGTACGAGCGGCTGTTGAAGTTCCAGCCGGACAATGAGCGTGCCGCAGCCGCGCTGACCGAACTCGGATCCGGGACCTGATCGATGGCCATCGAGGGGGCGCTCGCCGAACTGAGCATCCAGGACGTTCTGCAGCTCCTGGAGCTCGCGCACAAGACGGGCGTGCTCACGGTACGCTCCGAGCGGCTGAACGATGAGGCGATCGTTCATCTGTCCCGCGGCGCGATCGTGTTTGCCGTGCGGCGCCGTTCGACGCGACGTCTCGGCCAGCTGCTGATCCGTGCGGGCAAGCTGACGCAAAGGGAGCTGGATCGTGCGCTCGAGCTTCAGCGCTCGGACCCGACGCGCCGACTCGCTGAAATCCTGCTGGAGATGGGCAGCGTCATCGAGGATGAGCTGGAGCGTCAACTCCGATTCCAGATGGAGGAGACGATCTATGAGGTCATGCCGTGGGATGAGGGGTACTTCAAGTTCGAGGAGCGCGGCGAGATCGGCGAACAGCGGCTGCTGGCGCGTGTCCGCGTGGAATCGCTGCTCATGGAGGGCGCGCGGCGTATCGATGAGTGGACGCGTCTCGAGACCAAGGTACCCAGTCCGGAAGCGGTCCCGGTACTGGCCGCGAATGCCGATCGTGAGGTGACCCCGCTCGAGTTGCGCTCCGATGAATGGGAAGTGCTCGCGGAGATCGATGGTGATCGCGATGTCCGCCAGCTGGCCGCCGACCTCGGCCGGTCAGCGTTCGATGTGGCAAAGATCATCTATGGCCTCGTGAGCACGGGCGTGCTGGAAGTCACGGAGCGTGTGACGCGCATCCCGGAGCTCGAACTCAGGGGTGCAGTCGACGACGTGGAGACGCTGCTGCGCGGCGGTCGCGCGGAGGAGGCGCAGAAGCTCGCGGCCCAGCTGGAGACGTCGTTCCCCGAGCGCGCCGATCTCGCAGTGCTGTCGGGTCGCGCGCTGGTGGCGCAGAACCGGATGCGTGCCGCGACGGAATCGTTCTCGCGGGCAGTGGGTCTGGATCCGCTGTCCATGGACGCACACTACCTGCTCGGCTTCGCCGCGATACGCACGGGTGAACTGGAGCGCGCGACCAAGGCATGGGAGACATTTCTGCGACTGGCACCGAACGGCGAACAGAGACAGCTTGCGGCGCAGGCGCTGGCATCACTGCGGGCTTTGACGCAGCTGGTGCGGCGCGTGATCACGAATTGAAGCCATGAAGATATCGGCACAGGCAGACATGCAGCGGTGGAGCGAAGAGGTCGCTCGCGATCCGAGGTCGCTCGCGTTCCTCCCGCTCGCACGGGCGTACCGGAAGCAGGGCCTGCGCGATGCATCCCTGCACCTTTGCCTGCGCGGCCTGGAAGCGCATCCGGCACACGTCGAAGGGCACGGCCTGCTGGCGATGCTTTACCTCGACGACGGCGATCATGAAAGAGCCGCCGACGAATGGTCGATGGTGCTGCGCGTGGACACGAACAACTTCGAGGCGCTGCGCGGCATGGGGTTCTGTTATCTCGAGCAGGACCGGCTGAGCAAGGCGCGTCAGATGCTCGAGCGCGCCGCCCTGCTGAGACCGTCCGATCCGACCGTGCAGGAAGCTCTGCGCGTGCTCGGCACACGCCAGGAGATCGTCGAGAAGGGGCTCTCTTCTTCGGCAGACCCGGCATTCGGCGACGATCCGTGGGCGGTCCCCACCGGTGAGCCCGTGTTCATGTTCGATGCCGGCACGGAAGCGGAGAATGCCGGTCAGCAGGCGAGCTCGCCTGCTCCGGAAGCCATGCCGCCCGCGGCCGCGCCGGTGTCGCGCCCGCCGCCGGCCGTGCCCATCACGGGTCCGCTGCCGCTCGATCCGACGCTGTTGTTCGATGATCTGCTCAATGCCGGCCCGCTGCTGGCCGCGCTGCTCGTCGATGTGAACGGAATGGTACTGGCCGGTCGCCTGACGGAAGGGGTGCGCGGTGACCCGGCAGTGCTGGGCGCCGTCCTGGGCGGCGCAATCGGTGAGGCCACACGGACTGCACATCACCTGGTGCTCGGGGTGTGGCGCGGCATCCTGCTCGACTCGGAGCACGCCATGCTGCACCTGGCGCCGGCCGGCAGCGATGCCGTGATGGTTCTGGCCGCACGGCGCGACGCGCCGGCAGGCTGGGTGCTGCGTGCGTCCACGCACGCCGTCGGCCAGGCCAGGCAGTTCATGGAGGAGTACGCGTGAACGAACTCTTCATTGCGGCGGTCGAGCGCCTCAGCCGGGTGGCCGGCGTACGCGGCGCGCTGCTGGTCGAGGGCGAAACCGGTGTTACTGTGATATCGGACTTGCGCGAAGGCGTCAACGAGACTGCCGTGGCAGCACTCGCGGCATCGCTGTTCCGGCGCACGGCCGCAGCCAGTGAGACGGCTGACTTCGGACGGCTGAACACGTTGCAGCTGGAGGCAGATGACGGTCACGTCGTAGCGGTTGATGCCGGCGAACTCATCCTGGTTGTGGTCGCCGAACATGATGCGCAGCTCGGTCTCGTCCGTTACGAGGCACATCGCGCAGCGGAATCGCTCTCATGAGAGGCGCCGAACTGCCGCAGCTGGTGGACGCCCTGCGCGGTCCCATACAGGTGTTCGTGCGTGAGTCGCGCGTCCGCATAGCGCTGCTGGTGAGCGGGGCGGGGCAGGTGCTGGCCCAGCACGGCTTCGCGCGCGGCTATCACGTCATGAACGTGGCGTCCCTCGCTGCCGCAACGCACGCGTCATCACATGCGCTCGCCGGCCTTGCCGGTGCCGGACGATGGGAACACCTCTACCACGGCGGCCGCGAGCGACAGCTGTTCCTGGCGCCGCTGCGTACGCCGGTCGGGGAGTTGATACTCGTCGTCATTTTCGATGCCGATTCATCGCTCGGCATTGTCCGGCTGTTCTACGAGAACCTGGAGAAGGAAGTCTCGGCTTTGCCGGCATTCCAGGACAGGAACGCGAAGACCGACCACGGGAGCTTCGAGCGGGACCTCGAGGCTGGCCTGGAGTATACGTCCCCGGAAGCAGCAAGCGAGGACTGATGTCGCTGGTCAACTACTCCACTCGGGAGATCACCTGCAAGATCGTCTACTACGGGCCCGGCAGGTCCGGCAAGACGAGCAATCTGCAGTACGTTCACGGGTACGTCCCCGAGGAGCGCAAGGGACCGATGGTCTCGCTCGCCACGGAAACGGACCGCACGCTGTTCTTTGACTTCCTGCCGCTGGACCTCGGCACGATCTCCGGGTTCCGTACGCGCATGCAGCTCTACACGGTACCTGGTCAGGTATATTACAACGCCACGCGCCGACTGGTACTGCGGGGCGCGGACGGCGTCGTGTTCATTGCCGACTCGCAGCCCGAGCAGTGGGACGAGAACATCGAGAGCCTGCGCAACCTCCACGAGAATCTTCTCGAAGAGGATATCGACCTGAAGACGTTCCCGATGGTGATCCAGTACAATAAGCGCGATCTGCCGGGCGTGCTGCCCATCGCGCAGCGCGATGACACGCTGAACTTCCGCGGTGTGCCCGCGTTCCCGGCCGCAGCCGTCACGGGGGAGGGCGTGTTCGACACGTTGAAGGCGGCCAGCAAACTCGTATTGCAGAGTCTGTCGCGTCGCTTCGGGCAGGACATTCAGCAGCCGTGAAGGTATACGTGCCATGACGCAGGAAAGCCTTTCGCTCGGGCTCGACCCACGCAACACGTTCGACAGCTACATTGTCGGGACGGCGAACCGTCTTGCGGCCGCGGCCGCGAAGCGCGTCGCGGAGTCGCCCGGCGTGGCGTATAACCCGCTGTTCCTCTATGCCGAGTCGGGCCTCGGCAAGACGCACCTCATCATGGCGATCGGCAATCACATCCGCCGTGTGCACGAGAACATCGAGGTCGTATACGACACGCTCGAGCACCTGATGGAAGGTGTGATGGAGGCGATCCAGGCAGGTGAGCGCGATGCGTTTCGTGCCCGTCTGCGCGGCGCGTCCGTCCTGCTGCTCGACGACGTGCAGTTCCTGGCCGGACGCCGGGGCGCGCAGGAGGAACTGCTGCGTTCGTGGGACGCGCTGACGGCGCGCGGCGGTCAGGTAGTGCTCGCCAGTGATCGCCCGCCCGCCGAAATCGACGGCATCGATCAGCGTCTGCTGTCGCGCTTCTCCGGCGGACTCATGGCTGACCTCAGTGTGCCGGACTACGAGACACGCGTCGCGATTGCGCGACACAAGGCGGAGGAGCGCGGACACCTGCTTTCGGCCGGCGTCGCTGAGGCGATCGCGAAGCACGCATTCGGCAATGTGCGTGAACTGCAGGGAGCCCTCAACCGGATCATCGCCGTGCAGGAGCTCGATCGTCGGCCGGTCAGCGCGGAGGAGGTGGCGGACCTGCTCGGACGTCCCGCCGAAGTGCGCGCCCGCGACGAGTTCGGCTCCTTCATGAACGAGGTGGTCGGCACGCTCGGCCAGGCCATGGCGAACGTGGCGCCGGAACAGAGGATCGCTGATGCAGTGCTGCGGTGGGAGGCGGAGGGATATCGTACCCGTCGCCTCGAGGCGGTGCTGCATGATGATATGACGGCGGAGTCGGCGGACGCAGTGCTCGAAACGTTCGAGGAGGCCGTCGCGCGGCTGCGTCAGATCGCGGATACCATTCGCGAACTGGATCCTGCGGCGATGGAACTGTCGCGACTCGACGTGCTGCGCAATCCGGACCGGATGGAGGAGGCAGAATCACTGCTGGAACAGGTGCGCGAGCGGATGCGGCCGCTGCCGCCGCCGCCGGAAGGCCCGCGCTTCGAGCAGCTGACCCTCGATCGCGAGTTGCTGGCGGTACGTGCGGCGCGCGCAGTGGCGCAGCAGCCGGGTGACCGCTACAACCCGTTCTTCGTGCACGCACCGGCAGGGGCGGGCAAGACATCGCTGGTGACCGCACTCGCACTCCTGTTCAGGGAGCGGGATCGCGACGCTGTAATCGGATTTCTGACCGGCGAGGATTTTGCGGCCGAACTCATCGGCGCGCTGAAGCGCAACCAGGTCGACAGCTGGCGCGCGCGGTACCGCCGTGCGCGCCTGCTGATCATCGATGGCGTCGATCCGCTCGGTCAGACGGAGCGTGCGCAGGAGGAGTTGTTCCACTTCTTCGACAACGCGCGCCGTTCCGGCGTTCAGCTGGTCTTCACGGCCGATCGGCCGCCGCACGAGCTGAGCGGATTCGAGGACCGGCTGCGAACCCGGCTCGAGAGCGGCCTGGTCGTCGACCTCACGCCGTCGGCACCGGATACAGCCGTGGTGGTGGATCTGGATGAGCCGGCAGGGGTGTCAGAGGTCGAAGAACCGGCATTGCAGGTGGACGATTGGTTCCTGAACCGCGAGAAGCTGCTGTGGCACTGGCCGTACATGCAGGACAGTCTCGTACAGGAGCAGGACTAGTGGACTGTCTCCAAAGTTCCGCGGCATTCGAGCGCGCCTGCGCGCCGCTGGACACTGCGTCGCGACTCCTCGAAATAGCGCTGCTATTGCGTCCTCGCCGCTCCTTGCCAGCGGCGCGTATCCGCACTCTCGGTGCTCACGTTACTTTGAAGACGGTCCACTAGCATGGCGATCAAGGGCAGCCTCAGGGAAGCGAGTCTGGCTGATGTGTGCCAGCTGCTGGCACTCGGCCAGAAGTCCGGCTGTCTATCCGTCGCGGACGGCTCACGCTTCGGTCAGATCTATTTCGAGCGCGGCCGGATCACGTATGCTCGGATCGTGAACCGCCGCGACCGGCTCGGCGACATTCTCGTGCGCGAAGGCGTGCTGGCGCAGCGGCAACTCGAGCAGGTGCTGGAACACCAGGCGCGTGAGCCCGACCGCCGCGTCGGCGAGCTGCTCGTGTCGTACAACCACATCACCAAGTCCGAGCTGAAGCACTACATCAGACTGCAGATCGAAGAGGCGATCTATCACCTCTTCACGTGGTCGCGCGGCAACTTCTTCTTCGAGCCGGATGCGACGCCGGACGAGGCGGACCTGGTCGTCACGATCAACCCGGAGAGCCTGCTGCTCGAGGCCGCGCGGCGTGTCGACGAATGGAGCATGATCGAGAAGAAGATCCCATCGCTCGATCTGCTGTTCGATGCGGAGCACGACCGCATACGCTCGTCGGATGTGGTATTGACCGTGGAGCAGGAGCAGATCCTGCCGTTGCTCGACGGGACGCGCACCGTGCAGGAAGTGGCCGACACGACCCGGCTCGCGGAGTTCGATGTCGGCAAGGCGCTGTTCGGCCTGATACACGCCGGATTTGCGCACCGCGTGGGGCGCAAGGCCGAGGACACGGTGCGCGGCCGCGAGGCGGAGCTGCAGGAGCGTCGCAACCTCGGTGTAGCGTTCTACCGCACGGGCATGCTGGAAGACGCGGCGCGCGAGTTCCAGCGCGTGCTCGAACTGGACTACAAAGACTTCGCGGCGCGCTATCACCTCGCCCTCATCGGTCTGCGCGAACAGCGCTACCGCGATGCCGTGCGACAGCTGCGCACGCTGCTGGAGGAGCGGGGTGCGCACTATGGCGCATTCGTCAACATGGCGCTCGCGCTGCGCTGGCTCGACCGCCCGGCCGATGCGCTGCTCGTGCTCGACGAAGCCGAGGCAGTCAGGCCCGGCGTGCCCGGGACGGAGCTTGCACGTGGTATCGCGCTGCTGCACACGGGGCGCTACTTCCAGGCACGCTCGGCGTTCGACGAATATCGAGCACGGCTGAAGCCGGACATGCGGCCGTCGGCCGACTATTTCTATTTCGCAGGCCTCAACCTCGCCGCCATGGATCAGCTCAACGAGGCCGAGGCGCTGGTTGCGCAGGGGCTCGACAGTCACGCCGTATCCGCTCCGCTGCTGCTGCTGCTCGGCGTCATCAGCGAGCGACGCGGCGACCTCGAGAATGCGGATCGCTCTTACCGTCACGCTCTCGATGAGGACCCGTCGCTCGCGCAGGCGCACAAGAATCTCGGCGATGTTGCGTACCGTCGTGCATCGCACGAGGAGTCGCTGCAGCACTACCTGCGCGCCGCGGAGCTGGATCCGCGCCTGGGCGACGACGTGTTCGCACGCATCGGCAACCTGTACTACAAGGCCCGCAGCTTTGACTCCGCAGTGCAGTACTGGAAGAAGGCTCTGCAGCTGAACCCGGACAACGCCATCGTCCGCAACAATCTCGAGATCGTCGCGCATGCCTCAGGGTGATCCGCCCCAGCCGGACACCAGGCAGAAAAGCGACGCTGCGTCCCACGCCCAGACTTCAGCCGAAGCCGACGGCGAAAGACGGCTGCTTACGCCCGCGCCGCCGCTGCCGCTTGCCCACGGTGATCTGAGCGAGGGCGATGCCGCCGAGTTGCTTTCCCTCAAGCAGCAGATCCAGTCCAGCGTCGGGTTCCATTGCGAAGGCTACAAGGAGCGCTGTCTGCGCCGTCGCATCGCCGTGCGCATGCGCGCGCGTGCGGTGCACACGTATGCGGAGTACGCCGCACTGCTGCGCACGGATGCATCCGAGTACGAGCGGCTGGTGGACGCGCTCACCATCAACGTCAGCAAGTTCTATCGGAACCCCGAGGTATGGGAGATGCTGTCGCGACGGGTGCTGCCGGAGCTGTTTGCGCTGCCTGATCCGGTGATCCGCATATGGAGCGCCGGTACCGCGAGCGGCGAGGAGGCCTACTCGGCGTCCATCATGGTGCAGGAGTATGCCGGCGAGCACGGCGAGGACGCGACCCGCTTCGAGATTCTGGGTACGGACATCGATCGTGACAGTCTGGCGTATGCGGCACGCGCTGAATACACGGACTTCGC
>JAGTUV010000333.1 GCA_018224305.1 Gemmatimonadota bacterium | reverse complement strand
GCCGGCGCGCGTCCGCACTCGGACGCGTGCCGGCCGACTCGCGCAAAGCCGAATCGACGCCCGCTGTCGTGTTTCAGCTCAGCGGCGAAAACTATGCGATCGATGCGAGGGTGGTGTTGCAGGTCCATGTTCTGCGGGACCTGACTCCGCTCGCGGGCGCGCGGCCACCCCTGTTCGGCGTCACGCACTGGCGTGGCCAGGTGCTGACGATACTCGACCTGCGCGAGCAACTGGGCGTGCGAACCGGCGGATTGACGGATCTCAGTCGCGTGATCGTCATTGACGGCGGCCGGTACCCCTTTGGAATTCTCGCCGATGCATCACGGGATCTGATGGAGCTGACGGAATCCATGATCCGGCCGCTGAGCGCGGAAGACGGTTCCGCACGCAATCTGCTGCGAGGCATCACCGACGACACACTGCTGGTCATGGATACGGACGCCGTGCTGAAGATGGGTCGCGCGGCTGCTGCGCACGAGGACAACATCGGACGAGGAGGATGACGTGACGTGGACAGTCAGCCGGCGCATCACTACGGGCTTCGCGCTTGCCGCACTTCTGGTGGTGGCGATCGCGATCACCGGCATATGGGCACTGCGCCAGACGGCAGGCAGCTACGAGAACGCGGTGCGTGCGGAGCGGGAGGTGCTGCTGCGTGCGGTGGAAGCGCGCGGCCATCTGCGCAATGCGAATGTCGAGTACCTCCGCGTCCTTGTGGATGATGGCGCGGCAGGCACCGGCGACCGCGACGCCGCTGTCACGGCGGCGCGTGAAACACTGAACCAGCTGCGGTCCGGCTCCGAGGGTGCGGAAGCGGCCAGCTGGGCCCGCGCGCTTGAACTCCTGAACACCTGGGACGCGTCCACGCGCCGGGTGGTCTCGCTGCACATGGCCGGAGACACCGGGAACGCGCTCGCATTGCGACGTCAGGAAGTCGTCCCGGCACGCACGGCGCTCGAGGGGATCGTGCAGACGAATGTGGACGCGGCGCTCGCGGCGTCGGACGCGGTGTCTGCTACGGCCGGTGACCGTGCCCGTGCATCGGAAATGGCGATCATTATAGCGCTTGGGCTGGCGCTGATGCTGTTCCTGTTCACCGCACATCTGCTGAACCGTACGATATCGGGTGAGCTGCAGGAGACATCCAACGTACTCGCCACGAGTGCTGCCGAGATCCTCTCTACCACGTCGCAGCAGGCGAGCGGTGCAACGGAATCTCTCGCGGCAGTGACGCAGACCGCGGCCACTGTGGACGAGGTCGTGCAGACCGCCGATCAGTCCTCGGAACGTGCACGCGGCGTGGCAGCGAGTTCGCAGCGCGCGGCCGAGATCGGCCGGCAGGGGAGGGACGCGATCGAGGTGACTGTCACGGGCATCAACGATGTCCGCGATCAGGTGAGCGGGATACAGGAGCGCATGGTCGAGCTGACGGAACAGGCGCAGGCGATCGGCGAGATCATCGCAACGGTCAGCGACCTGGCGGAGCAGACGAACCTGCTCGCCTTGAATGCCGCAATCGAAGCTGCACGCGCAGGGGAGCAGGGCCGCGGCTTCGCCGTAGTCGCGGGCGAGGTCAAGAACCTGGCCGAGCAGTCCAAGGCCGGGACAGTCCGTGTGCGACAGATCCTGGAGCAGGTGCAGCGCGCGACCACTGCCGCAGTATCGGTGACGGAAGAGGGCCATCGCAAAGTGAACGATGTCTCCCGTCAGGTCAGTGAGGCAGGCGAAACGATACGCAAGCTCGCGGAGGCGATAAGCGAGGCGTCGCAGGCAGCAGCGCAGATCTCGGCGTCAGCCGGCCAGCAGGCGACAGGGATGTCACAGATCAAGCAGGCGATCGGCAACATCCAGCAGGCCGCGCAGCAGAACCTGGCCGCGACGCGGGAGGCGGAGGGCGCAGCACAGGAGCTGAACCGGCTCGGCTCGCGGCTCATCGAACTGGTCGGTACGCGTCACAACGGGGTGCGGCGTGAGTAACTACTGCCCGCGCAGGCAATGAGTCCTGACGACCTGACTGAGCGGCTGCGCGCAACGTTCGTGCAGGAACTCGAGGAGCAGGTCCGCGAGTTGAATAGCGGTCTGCTCGCACTCGAACAGCAGCCGGGCGATGAGAACCTGATTCGATCGCTGTTCCGTGCGGCGCATACCATCAAGGGTGCCGCACGCGTGGTCGGTGTGCCGGTCATCGAGCCCGTCTGTCATGCGATCGAGTCCGTGTTTGCGAACCTGCGTGACGGCAGGCAGTCACTCACGGGCTCAGACTTCTCGCTGCTGTTTGCCACGTGTGATGCCTTGCAGGACGCCGCTGCCCGGATGAAGAGCGGCGCTGATCTGGAGGGCTCCTCGGCAGATGCGTTGCTCCCGCGACTCACCGCGATGGCGGAGCAGGCTGCGCCCAGGACCACTGCGAGGTCCGAACCGAAGGCACGGGAGGCGCCCGCGCGGGCGAAGCAGGATGTGTCGGGCACTTCCGCTGATCATGCGCAGGATGAAGAAAACGGCCACGGTCAGTGGCACGGTGAACGCCGTGAGGATCCGGCCGGCGCCACAGCGTCCGGAAGTGCAGCAAGCGAGGCGGACAGGGTCGGCGAACTGGTGCGCGTCAGCGCGGAACGCCTCGACGTACTGATGTCAGCGGTCGGTGAGCTGATCATCTCGACCGGCCGCATTATGGAGCGCAGCAGCAGGGATGATGAAGACGCGCGCCGGCTCGATGGCGCCACCGACCATGTCGCAGAGGTGGTGCGCCGGCTGCGCCTGAGGCCGTTTGGCGACGTATGCGAGAGTCTGCCGCGTGCGGTGCGGGATGTCGCAGCCGCGGAAGGCAAGGAAGTGGAGCTGAAGATCATCGGCACCGACGCCGAGGCGGACCGCATGGTCATCGATGCGTTGCGCGATCCGCTCCTGCACATCGTGCGCAATGCAGTCGATCACGGAATAGAGAGGCCGGAGGAACGCGAGCGGGCGGGGAAGCCGCGGCAGGGTCGTGTCACCGTCTCCGCCGAGTTGAGCGGCGGCCGCCTGGTGGTTTCCGTCGCTGACGATGGGGCCGGCCTGGATGAAGAAGCGATCCGGCAGACGTTGCGGCGTCGCAAACAGCCGATGCCGGATTCACCGCAGGAACTTGCGGACGCACTGCTGACGGGAGGTTTCTCAACCCGGCCGGTCGCGACTGAGATTTCCGGTCGCGGTGTCGGCATCGACATTGCCCGCTCCTCACTGGAACGCATAGGCGGCACTATCGATGTGCAGTGGCAGAAGGGCGTCGGCACGACGTTCCTTCTGGAGTGCCCGCCGACACCTGCCACGCTACGCGCGGTTCTCGTCAGGATCGGTGCGTACGTGTATGCGTTGCCGACGGCTCAGGTCGAGCGCCTCCGGCGCGTGAATACAGCCGATCTGCGAAGCGCCGCAGGCGGCACGATGCTGAAGACCTCGCGCGGGCCCATCCGGATCGTTTCGCTGGCGCGGCTGCTGGGGCCGCCACTGGAGGCGCGGCCGCTCGGGGACGTGGCGCTCATCGCGGTGGTTCATGCCGGGGCCCGACGTGCCGGACTGATCATTGACGATGTGATCGCCGAGGACGAGATCGTGATGACGCCGCTGGCCGTAAAGGATGGCCATGTCCCCCACACTGCGGGTGCTGCGATCCTGCCATCCGGGAAGGTGGCACTCGTGCTTGCAGTAACGTCTCTGCTGGCCGCGGGACTCCGCGCGGGCACGGCGATTGCCCCGTCCGCTGCCGCCGACAGCGAACGGCGTCGTCAGCGCATCGTGGTAGCAGACGATTCCATAACGACGCGTACACTGGAGCAGAGTGTGCTGGAATCGGCCGGCTACCAGGTGTTTACGGCGGTGAACGGCGAGGATGCGTGGGAGACGTTGCAGCGTGAAGGTGCGGATGCCCTGGTGGCCGATGTGGAGATGCCGCGCATGGACGGCTTCGCTCTATGCCGGCGGGTCCGATCGAGCGAACGGTTCCGCGAATTGCCCATTGTGCTGGTGACGGGGCTGGGAACGCCCGAAGATCGGGCGCGCGGCTTGGAGGCGGGCGCCGACGCATACATTGCGAAGGCGGGCTTCGACCAGGCGACACTGCTCGAGGCCGTACGCCAGCTAATCGGCGAGACATGATACGCGTGCTCGTCGCTGACGATTCGGCCACTGCGCGCTTCCTGCTGCGTGCAGTCCTCGAGGCCGAGGGCGACATCCGCGTGATCGCGGAGGCCCACGATGGGGCGGAGGCGATTGATAGCGTTGAACGCGACAAGCCCGACCTGGTCATCATGGACGTGCACATGCCGATCATCGATGGCCTGGAGGCGACCAAGCAGATCATGATTCGCGCACCGACACCGATCATCATTGTATCCGCGGTCACGCGTCGCGATGTCGACCTGTCGCTGAGCGCCACGCAGGCAGGTGCTCTCCTCGCCCTGCCGAAGCCCGAGAATGTCGGCGGTGCACGTTTCGAGGAACGGGCTGCCGAGCTGCGGGGCATGGTGCGCGCGATGGCCAATGTGAAGGTCGTGCGTCACTGGTCATCCCATGTGTCGGCCCGCGTCGAACCCTCGCCACCGCGCCGCCGCCGGGCCTCCGCGCCCCCGGAGCTGATTGCGATCGCGGCATCCACCGGCGGCCCGCCGGCACTGCGGCGGATACTCATGGACCTGCCGCGCACGTTGCCGGTCCCCATCGTGCTCGTGCAGCACATCGCACGGGATTTCACGGCCGGGTTCGCCGAATGGCTTGCAGCCAGCTGTGCGCTGCCGGTCAAGCTGGCGGAGGATGGTGAACGACTGCTCAAAGGCGTTGTCTACGTGGCGCCGGACGACGCGCACCTCGGTGTCAGCCGCGGCTGTCGCGCGGCACTGTCCTACGATCCGCCGATCGGCGGATTCCGTCCTTCCGCTACCCACCTGTTCAAGACCGCCGGCACCGCGCTGGGTCCGCGGCTCCTGGCCGTGATCCTGACCGGCATGGGGTCCGACGGCGCTCCCGGCCTTCAGGTTGCGCGTGAAGCGGGGGCATACGTCATCGCTCAGAATGAAGCGACTTCGGTCGTCTACGGGATGGCGGCAGAAGCCGTGCGGCGCGGCGCCGTCGATGTCGAGCTGCCGATGGAACTGATCGCGGACCGCCTGATCCAACTCGTCAGTGGAGGCAGCGGTGGCGGCTGAGCGGATTCTCGTTGTGGACGACAGCCCTACGCAACTCGAGGCGACGCGTTCGCTGCTCATCCGCAACGGCTACGACGTGATGACGGCGACTACCGGCGAGACAGGACTCGATCTCGCCCGGGAACAACAATTCGATCTCGTACTGAGTGACGTCGTGATGCCGGGCATCAGCGGCTATGAGATGTGCTCACGGATCAAGAACGAGATCGAGAACCCGCCGGCGCTCGTTCTGCTCACCACACTCGCTGATCCGCGCGACATCGTGCGCGGCGTGGAGTGCGGCGCCGACAACTACATCACGAAGCCGTATAAGGGCCCGTATCTCATCGCCCGCATTGAGCAGGTCATTGCCAACAACGAACTCCGCCGCGCCCGCAAGCCCGGCGAAGCGGCCCGCATCAGCTTCCTCGGCGAGACCTACACGATTGCGTCCGATCCCGCGCAGGTCCTCGGCCTGCTGCTGTCCAGCTTCGAGGAATTGATCCGCACGAATGAGGAACTCCAGGTGAGCAAGCAGCGCGCAGAGGCTGCAACCCGCGCGCGTGATGACGTCCTCGCCACCGTGTCGCATGACCTGAAGAATCCGGTGGGTACGATCTTCACCAGCGCGTCGCTGCTGCTCGACATGCCGCTGCCGCCGGAGGCGCAGAAGCGCCAGCTCGAGATCATACGCCGTACTGCGGAGCGCATGGACCGGCTGATCATGGATCTGCTCGATGTATCGAGCATGGAGGCAGGCCGCTTCGCTGTCGATGCCGCGCCGGAGAGTCTGCGATCGCTCATCGCCGAGGCGCGTGACGTATTCGGCCCCCTGGCCACCGCCCGTAACCTGGAGTTGCAGGCCGAAGACCCGGTGCGCGAAGCCACTGTCCGTGCGGACCGCAACCGCGTGCTTCAGGTCATGTCGAATCTGATCGGTAATGCCATCAAGTTCACACCCGAGGGCGGCTGTGTGACCGTCACAGCAACTCCGGCCGAAAACGAGGTCATATTCAGCGTCGTCGACACGGGCATCGGCATTGCCGAAGAGGATCTGCCGCGGATCTTCGATCGCTTCTGGCATGCCGGCAAGGCGGGCGGTTCAGGGCTTGGCCTGGCGATCGCCCAGGGGATCATACGGGCTCACGGCGGGACGATACGCGTCGAGAGCGGCGACGGCGGCACGTCCTTCTTCTTCACTCTCCCTCTCCATGATCCGGCAGAGGAGCGAGGCCCGGCCGAGTCGTAGACCGGCAGAGGAGCGAGGCCCGGCCGAGCCGTAGGCCTGCAGAGGAGCGAGGCCCGGCCGAGCCGCTCGACAGGCGCTACGCACGAATCCCGAGGGTCAGGGTCTGCGGATCCACCATTCTCCAATCGTGCCGAGCGGGCCGCGCGGATCTCCATCCGGCAGGCCCCGCAACCGCTCGTGCACGCCGTTGATTCCCAGCCCATAGAAGAGGAAGATGATCGGTGACTCCGCCGACAGTTCCGCCTGGTAGTTCTGCCACAGCGGTGCTGCGGCTTCCGGTCGGGTCTCCGTCGCAATTGCGTCCAGCAGCGAATCGATTCGCGGACTATTGAATCCGGTCCACTGTCGAGCATTCCCGCGATGGCGTGAGTGAAGCAGCTGCGAGTCATCCTTGCGCAGCATGTTGTCCGTCCAGTTGCCGATCGCCGCATCGAACTCGCGCACGCGGCCTGCCGCGGTTTCGCGACCCTGCACGTGGGCGAGGAACGTGTTGAACTCCACCACTTCAGGCTGTGCAGCGATGCCGACACGCGCGAGCTGGGCCTGCACGGCCTCCGCCAGTTCGCGGTACGATCCCGCGCCCTGCCACACCTTGAGACGGAAACGGAACGGTCGGCCCGTGGCATCTTCACGCACACCATCGCCATCGCGGTCGCGCCAGCCCGCGCGCTCGAGCAGGACGCGAGCGGAGTCCGGATCGAAGAGGACCGCGGACGTCTCGTCGAATGCACGATGCACGGGCGTCACGGATGCGGCGCCGGTGACGTTGAAGCCGCCCATGATCCCATCGACAAGCGCATGACGGTCGATCGCCATCGCAATCGCACGTCGCTCATCACGCTGGTCGAAGTACGGGAGGCGGGTGTTCAGCGCGAGGAACACCCAGTTCGGCACAGGGAACGTGACGATGCGGGCTGCCCCGGAATCCTCAATGCGCTCCACCTGCGGTGGCCTGATGGACACCGCGAGATCGATGCGGCCCGTGAGCAGTTCGGTAATGAGCGATGTCTGTTCCGGTATCGTGCGGTAAACGATACGGTCCAGATTCGGCCGACCTCCCAGCTCCGCCGGGAAGTCATCATTCGCTTCGAACACCCACTCCTGCGACGATCGACGAACGAACTTGAACGGACCGTTGCCGACGGGCTGCGTACCGAGCGGATGCCGCGTGACATCGGCCGCGGCGACGCCGCCCAGAACGTGCGACGGCAGCGGTGGAAGCAGGAAGAACGCTTCGATGAAGTCGGGATGTCGCTCCAGCCGGAAGCGGATCGTGAACGAATCGACGACTTCCGGTTCCGGCGCATACGGCAGCAGCGCAGCCGCATCGACGTACGCCGCCCGTGGATCGCGAGCGATGCGGAACGTGCTCGCGACATCATGCGCCGTCGTGGGCCGGCCATCATGCCACGACACATCGCGCCGCAACCGGAACGTCAACTCGAGCGAGTCCGTGCCGACCGCGGTCGTGTCCCACGATTCCGCGAGCCAGGGCTGCGGCGTGAGCGACGCATCGAGCATCACCAGAGGCGCGTACAGCGCGTAACGCTCGATCGCCTTGTTCAGGTCGGTGATGGTGGCGATCGGATTCATCGTGCGGATGTCGACGTATCCGCCGATCACTGCCGTGCCGCCCGCCTGCAGCGGACCGTCCTCGCCGGCAGGTGCGGACTGTCGATCGACGCAGCCGGACAGCTGGGCTGCGATCGCCAGCACGACGATCGGCCGTGTGCCGCGATGGCCGCAGCGTGCGGTTGCGGGCTGGCACACGACACCGCTGTTCCGGATAGGCGAGGGCGCCACACCGCTATTGTGGCCGGACAAGCGCGCGATAGCCGTTGAAGTGGCGGATGGCGGCGCGTTGATCACCGCGCTGTTCGTAGATACGGGCCAGGTTGAAGTGTGCCTCGGCGAGTGCGGGGTCGGCGGCGATGGCGCGGGCGTACGCCTTGATGGCATCCACATCCCGATTCGTGTCCTCGAGCAGCACACCGAGGTTGTACGCCGCGAGCGCATGTTCTCGAACTGCCAGAACCTGACGGTACTGCGCTTCCGCTTCTTCGCGCATGCCGGCATCATGCAGCAGGCGACCGAGGTTCACGCGCGCGTCCGTCAGCGCCGGCTCCTGGCGCAGCGCCTGTTCATACGCGGCGCGCGCTTCCTCCGGCGCGACCGGCTCCAACTCGATGCCCAGCTCGAACCACTCGGTCGCCGCACGCTCGTCGCCCTGTGCATGCGCACGCTCCGACACCCCGCGCGCCAGCGGTGCCACCTGCGCAGCGAGATCCGCTACATCGAACTCGATGTGGAACTGGCCGGACTGCGGGTTCCAGGGCGGTTCGCTGCTCTCGCGGACGACGACTTCATCTCCGGCCGCGTGGATGCGCAGCTCGCTCAGGGAACGTCCCTGTGGCAGTTGTCGCTTCAGACGCGCCAGCGCCTCCCCGATCCGGCGGACCGGCACGTTCGCGCGGGAAAGCTCTGCCGCGGCACGCAGCAGAACCAGGTCCTGGAAGGAATAGAGGTATGAATTGCGCGGACCGCGCGCGGGTGTGATCAGGCCGGCGCGCGCATACGCGCGGATGCGGCGTTCAGGCAGACCGAGCAGACTGGCGACGTCACGGGTGCTGTATCCCATCTCTCGACCGGAGACCAGGTGCTGCTACTGACCCCCCGCGGCCTTCTTGCGTGGCGCGCGCCGGGACGACTTCCCGGTCCCTGCACTCTTCGACGGCTTCCGCGACGACTTCTGCTCCCCGTCGCTGCCGCCCTCCGAGCGCGCCAGGCTCGCTTTCAGTGCTTCCATCAGATCGATGATCTGCGTCTGCGGCGCTTCCACCGGCGCTTCCGTGATGTCCTCGCCCTCGATCTTCCGCTGGATCAACTCCAGAACCCGGTCGCGCACGTCGTCGCGGTACGAGTCCGGCTTGAAGTCGTCCGTCGCGATCTGTTTGATCAACTGAACCGCCAGTTCCAGCTCCTTCTCCTTCACTTCCGCCGTCCCGATCGGCACGTCCTCGAAGGAGCGCACCTCATGGGCGTAGCGTAGCTGCTCCATCAGGATGCCGTCGTCCTGCGGCGTCAGCAGCACGAGATACTGCTTGCCGCGCGCTGCATACCGGCCGAGGGCCGACAGACCCGTCTCCCGCATCGCCGCACCCAGCAGACGGTACGCACGATCACCGCCCTTGTCCGGCCCCAGATACCAGGGCTTGTCCACGTATACACGATCGACTTTATCGAACGGGACGAACTCCACGATCTCGATCGTGTTGTCCGCCTTCTGCTCGAGCGCCTTCAACTCGTCCGTTGAGAACAGCACGTACTGGTCGCGCGCGAACTCGTACCCCTTGATCATCTCGTCCTTCTCGACGACCGTGCCCTCGCGCGCACAGATGTACTGCTGCTTGAGCCTCGACCCGCAATCCTTGTGGATCCAGTTGAAGCTCACCGCGGCCGTCGTGTCGCCCGTCGAATACATCTTTACGGGGACGGAGACCAGGCCGAACGATACCGTGGCAGTGCCGATAGCTCTTGCGCTCATGCCCAATTATATAGGCATAGAAGCCCGGAGCCGCAACAAAAATCATGGTGGGGGAGCGCGAATCTCCCAATTCGTCCCTGTCTGCCAGAGGCTTCGATCGCTGACGACCCGGATGGATGGCACCTGCAGCTGGAACCGAGCTCAGAACGCATAGCCCACACTCACACCTGCAGACGGTGTGAACCCCGGATCCGGATACGCGACGTCAGATGAGTTCAACGACAGGAACGGAGTGAAACCCGCGCGCAGGACCAGTCCGCCTCTCACGGGCTGGCGACGGTATCCAATTGTCGCCGTAAGATTCGTTATCCCTGACGTGGTTTGTGCGCCGCCCTCCTCCTCCACTTGCCGCCCGAGCAGCAAGCCGCCGCCCAGCTCGAGCGTACTCGTGCCGCTGCCGATTCGGTAGTTGAGCATCACGGGCACCATGATCAGGCGTGTATCGATGAACTGGCCGTCATTGGTCCATGCAGTAAAGCCCAGTCGCAGGCCAGCGCGTGGCAGCGCCTCGCGTTCGATGTTGAAGGAGTAGGGCCCACCGTTGCCGAGGACCTCGAGATAGATGCTGGTGCGGGCCCGTTCGGCGGGGGGTGACTGGCCGAGTGCCGGAAACGGTGCGGTCAGCAGCAGCATGATCAGGAGCGATCGCATTACAACCTCCAATGCTATGCGCAGCGTGCCATGCGTGCAGCAGCCACGCGCGCGGGTGAATGTCGCTGCGTGGCCCGAAGCTCATGAGGTGTTCCCCCACGAGCTCCGGGAATTCCCACGCATCGTGCAAGAGTTCCGGCGTCAGTTCACCGGTGCAATGCCGCTGTCGACCCAGCGCACGAGGTCGGCGAACGCGGACAACATCTCCGCCGTCTCGAACGTGCAATGGCCGTAGCGGTTCACGGTGCGCTGGCTGAGCAGTGCGGCCGCGCCGGCGTCGGTCACCAGACTGTGGAGCCGGGTCTCGTGAAGCAGCGGCGCCACGGGATCGCGAGAGCCGTGCAGTGTGAGCACCGGAATGCGGAGTGCGCCGGTCGGCTCGTAGAAGTGCTCGACATACTGGAGCGCGTCGGCCGTAGCGGAATAGCGCCCGACCTGTTCGTTCACGGCGGTGAGCAGTGGTGCGGGCAGCGCGCCTGTGTATGTCGTTTCCATGTTATCGAACGGCGAATGTCCGTGCGTACGCTGCATCAGATCGGTGAAGCCACGGAAATTGAAGCCGATCACGCGCACGAAGGACTCGACAAGCTCCGGTCCCGACACGAACGGCAGCGGTGACTGCGCGAACTGCGCGATTGTGATTGCCTTCATCGGGTCCTGTGATATGGCCTGAATGACCGGCCCGATCACCTGCGTGTTCAGGTCTACCGCTGGCACCTCGATCACGGTGCCGGGCAGCACGCCGGGGTAGAAGTTGTCGAACAGCACGCGTGTGTGGCCGATGTAATCGATCGTCGCGCGCGAGCCGCCGACCAGACCGCACATCGGCAGTGCGCCCGCGTACTGCGCGGGGAATCGTTCGGCCAGTGACAGCGCCACAAGACCGCCGAGCGAATGTCCCGCGAGGAACACGCGCCGCGGCCGGCCGAACCGGGCCGTGAAGATGCCGGTCATCTGGTGCGTCGACCGGACGCCGTCTTTCACCGCGAATCCGTTCTCCCGGAAGCTCGAGTACGCCACTGCGTACCGTTCCGCCAGGAGCCCGTCGCGCAGACCCGGGAGGCCGTCGGCGGTCGGGAGCGCCACCGGCAGTGCGGGATCGATGAAGCCGTGCGCGTAGACCACGAGATCGCCGTTCCATTCCGGTGGTACGTAGAGCGCGTACTGCGCACCCGCCTGCTCGCCCGTGACCACGACCAGCTGGTCCGCCGTGAGGGCAGCCCCAGCGGCGAGACGCGAGGCCTGAGGGGCGAGCGGATCGGAGTCCGCACAGGCGATCGGGACGAGGACCAGCGCAAGAGCGAGACGGATCCACTTCGGATGGCGTGACATGAAACCTCCTGTTGGTTGCCGCCGGCGGAGTGCCGGGCGATGTGCAGGAGTAATGTGAGGCGTGTGAGTAAACCGGCTTTCCGCCGGGAGTCCGGCGGCTATCAACTCGTGTCATTGCAGGCGCGCGCGGGCGCCCCAGGCGACGACATACGTTTAGATCATTTGCGGCTCCCGGCCGGGCGGCATCATAATGTCAAGTTCGAATGTCGGCGCGTCCCGAGGAATCGTCTCCAGTTATCCGATCAGACTGACATGCCGCACCCGCCTCACCCAAACGGGACGCTTGCCGCCTACCGCCCGAAGCGGTCACCCGATCGGACTCCCGAGCCGGTCCACCCGGGCGGC
>JAGTUV010000332.1 GCA_018224305.1 Gemmatimonadota bacterium | reverse complement strand
GGTGAAGGACGCCGAGTCGCATGCGGGCGAGGACCGCGAGCGCAAGGAAAAGATCGAGGCACGCAACCAGCTCGACACGCTGATCTATCAGGTGGAGAAGGACACGAAGGAGTGGGGCGACAAGATCAGCGCGGATGCGAAGAGCAGCATCGACGGAGCGCTCGAGCGTGCGCGGGCCGCCCTGAAGCAGGATGAGCTCAGCGAGTTGAACGGCGCGAAGGAACAGCTGATGCAGGCGTTCAGCACAGCCGGTCAGGAGTTCTATCAGGCGCAGGCTGCGTCGGGCGCGGGTGCGCCGGACATGGGCGGGATGGGCGAACAGCCCGATGTCGAGACGACACAGGACGGTGGATCGAAGCCGGCCGACGAGGATGTTGTCGAGGCCGATTTCGAGATCGTCGACGAATCGAAGGGCTGATCACCTGGCTGGTGACCCTCCGGCGGCCCGGTGGGGCTGTGGGGCGGGGTTGAAAAGGGCGTCGGACGTGTGAGGCGGGTCGGATCGGGTAACCGGTCCGGCCCGCTTCTGCTTTGCGGCGGGGTGCCGACCTCAGACCGGCACGCCGTTGCGCGCCATGTCCTCCATCGCGCCTGCGAACGTGTCGACCTCCTCTGGCGTCGTATAGACGTTGGGTGTGACGCGTACGCCGCGATACTCCGCGTGGACGATCGGCGTCACGATGATGCGATGCGTCTTCCACAGATGCTCGACGATGGCGCCCGGCTCGATGCCGTCGATCGCAACGGTTCCGATGGCGCACGACTGCGCCGGGTCGCGTGAGGTGAGCAGGCGCACGCGCCGGTCGGTTTCCAGCCTCGTCATCCAGCGCTCGCGCAGGTAGCGGAGCCGCTCGGCCTTGCGCTCCGCGCCGATGCCCTCGTGGAATGAGAGTGCCTCGGCGATCGCGTTGTGGTTCGCTGCCGGGTGCGTCCCGATCTCCTCGAATTTCCTGATGTCCGCGTCCATCGACGGCGGGGCGGCCATGAGCGGCCAGACGCGCTCGATCTTCTCCCGCCGCACGTACAGGAATCCGGTGCCATGCGGCGCGAGCAGCCACTTGTGCAGACTGGTGCCGTAGAAGTCGACGTCGAGATCATCGCGCTGGAAGGGGAAATGTGCGTAGGCATGCGCGCCATCGACGATGACCTCCAGACCGCGCGAGCGCGCCAGGCGCATGATGTCGCGTACCGGGAAGATCTGGCCGGTCAGGTTCGTCATGTGGCAGAGGTGGAGGACGCGGGTGCGCGGGCCGATCGCACGCTCGAACATGTCAACCAGATACCGGGGCGACGGCGGCGGCACGGGAAACGATACCTTCTTCACGACGATGCCTTCACGTCGCGCGCGCTGGTCCCACGTGGTCAGCATCCGGCCGTAGTCCTGGTTCGTGGTCAGAACCTCGTCGCCCGGTTCCATCTCGATCCCGAGCTGGCAGATCTCCAGCGCCTCGGACGCGTTACGCGTGATCGCCATCTCTTCGGGATCGCAGCCGAACGAGCGTGCGAGCTGCCGCCTTACGCTCTCGATCTGCGGCTCGAGCACCTGCCACATCGAGTACGCGGGCGCCTCGTTCGAGAACGAGAGGTAGCGCGCCATCGCGTCCTGCACAACGCGCGGCGACGGGCTGACACCGCCGTTGTTCAGGTTGATCAGCGTGCGGTCGATCGTGAAGGCGTGGCGGATCTCGCGCCAGAAGTCCTCGTCCCTGGCCAGATCCTTCGCGGACGTTCCGGTGACGTGAGCGGCGGCATCGGCGAGAGTCCGCATCCAGTCGTCGCGGAGCGGGGATGGCAGGACGGCGGAGGCGGGCGCGAGCATGCCGATCCCGACGGTTCCGGAAATCGCATGGAAGAACTGGCGGCGTGATGGCATGGTGTCGCTCCCGGGCGGGGGGATGAGTTCCGCAATATGCAGATGCAATGATACGCGTCCAAGGGCGGGCCGGGCAGGACCGCGGGCACCCTCCGGGCGAGTTCAGCCACCCCGTGGGCCGCGCCATTCGTCCCTGCTGCTGGATTTCACGGGTCAGAGTGCGTAGCTTACAGTCACGCAACCCTTTACCGCACCAAGACACCGCATGGACGCGACGCCGCCGCGTAACAGACTCCTCGCCTTCGCCGTCATCGCCATGCTGGCGTTCGGTGGCGCATTCGCCGGTATTGCGCTGCGTCCGGAGGAGCCTTCCGGGAACCTCGCGCTGCCGCCGTCCACACCCCCTGCGGCGCGGGAGGCAGTGCGACAGGCGACTTCGCTGTCCGATGCGTTCATCACGATCGCCGAGGCAGTGACATCCGCCGTCGTGCGCATCGAGGTGGAACGGAGCTTCGTGCCCGAGGAGTCGCGACTGCCGGGCGGGCTGAGCGATCTGTTCGACCCGCTGGGCCGCGAGTCGTCCGGGGTGAACGCCATACCGCAGGTTCTCGGCGGGTCCGGCTTCCTGGTCACGAGCGACGGCTACATACTCACGAACAATCACGTCGTCGCGGACGCCGATCGGATCACTGTGACGCTGCGCGACAAACGAACGCTCGACGCGGAGATCGTCGGCACGGACCCGACGACGGACATCGCCGTCATTCGGGTGAATGCGGAGGACCTGCCCGCCGTCGCCCTGGGTGATTCCGATAACGCGCGCGTTGGTGAGTGGGTGCTGGCCATCGGCAATCCGGGGTTCGCGGATGAGAGCCCGCTCGACTTCACGGTGACCAGCGGAATCATCAGCGCGAAGGGCCGGCCGCTGAACATCCTCGGTGCGGAACTGCTCGCGGCGGATCCGGTCGCAGCGCAGTACGCGATCGAGGATTTCATCCAGACGGACGCGGTCATCAACCCCGGCAACTCCGGTGGCCCGCTGGTCGACCTGCGCGGCACGGTCATCGGCATCAACACCGCCATCGCGAGTTCGACCGGGTACAGCCAGGGATACGGCTTTGCGATCCCGGCGAATCTGGCGCGCCGCGTGATGCGGGACCTGATCGAGTACGGCTATGTGCGACGGCCGCTGCTCGGCATCACCATCGCCGATGTCACACCGGAAGATGCCGAGGTCTATGGACTTACCTCCATCGCCGGAGTCGTGGTCGAGGATTTCGCGCCGCTGTCGCCGGCCGAACGGTCCGGGCTGCAGCGGCACGACGTGATCACCGCCGTGGCAGGCACGCCCATAGACCGCGTCGGCCAGCTCCAGCGGCTCGTGGCGCTGCATGAGCCCGGGGATACCGTGCCGCTGTCCGTCGTCCGGTATGGCACCGCCATGGACGTACGCGTCCGTCTGGTGGAAGCGGACGGTGCCGGTCGGCCCGCGCGCCGGGCAGGGCCACGGCCGCTGGCCGGCCTCGGCCTGGAGCTGGAAGTACTCACGCCCGCCCTGGCAAGTCAGTTAGGCTTCCCGGAGCCGGGCGGCGTGCTCGTCGCCAGTGTCGCGCCGGCCAGTCCGGCAGCCCGCAAGAACGTGGGTCGGGACCATCGCGTCGTGTCAATTGACCGGCGAGCGGTGTCTTCGCTGGCTGAGGCACGCTCGCTGCTGCGACAGGCGAGGAGCGGGCAGGTGGTGTCTCTGCTGATGGAGTACCCGGACGGGCGCACATACATCGCGAACGTCCGGATGCCGTGACCCCTGCCCGTGCGAAAGGCCGACCGGCCTGCGGGCGGCTCCACCTTGGTTGATCGGCCTTCCCGTCGCTGTTAGATTTTACAGTCCTGTCCGCGCGAAAGTGGCGGAACTGGTAGACGCGCGAGACTTAGGATCTCGTGGGCGTGCCCGTGGGGGTTCGAGTCCCCCCTTTCGCACTGATCTTCCCCTGGAAACAGCATGGCGACAGAAGCACCTGAGTTGACGGTCAACGTAGAGAAGCCGGGCGCGTGGGCGCGGCGGCTGACGATCACCGTCCCGGCGGATCGCATCGCCCGGGAGAAGAAGGACGCCGTGCAGCGCCTGTCGAAGCGCGTCAAGCTGCCGGGGTTCCGGCAGGGCCACGTGCCTTCCGCTGTCATGGAGCGGAAGTTCGGCCCGGCGATCGAGCAGGAGGCGGTCGAGAAGGTCATCAACGATGCGTACCGCGAGGCACTGGAGAGTGAAGGCCTTCAGCCCATCTCGCAGGCCTCGGTCGAGAACGTCAACTACGAGCCCGGCAGCGACCTGAAGTTCGATGTCGAACTCGAAGTGCGACCGGAGATCGAACTGGAGCGGATCGGCGGGTTCACGGTTCTGCGCGAGCAGTCTCCCGTCGCGGATCAGCAGGTCGACGAGGTGCTCCAGCGGCTGCGCGATGAGAACGCCGCGTGGCGCACGAAGGAAGACTCGACGCCGGTCGCCGGCGACATGGCGACCGTCGAGATCACACCGCTCGATGACGCGACGGAGGCCGAGCCGTCCAAGCCGCGCCGGTATGAGATCGTGATCGGCGAAGGCCAGGCACTGCAGGCGGTGGAGGATGCCATCATCACACTGAAGATGGGTGAGTCCGCCGAGTTCGAGGTCGACCTGCCGGAGAACCCGGAAGAGCCGGCGGGGCCGACGAAGCCGCACCGCATGCATATCAATGTGGTCGAACTGAAGACGCCGGAGTATGCGCCGCTCGATGACGAGTTCGCGAAGAGTCTCGGCGACTTCGACTCGCTTGCCGTGCTGCGGGAGCGCATCGCCGAGGACCTCGGCCGCGAGACGGAGAAGGAAGCGGAGCGCGGTGTGCGGATGCAGATCGTTCAGCAGATCATCGACGCAAACCCGTTCGAGGTGCCGCAGTCGATGGTACGCGGCTATCTCGATCAGATGATGCCGACCCGCGAGGGAGCCGACCCGGCGAAGCTGGAGGAGCTGCGGATGCAGATGTGGCCGATGGCCGAGACCGCACTGAAGCGATCGATGGTCGTGGATCGCATTGCCGAGATGGAGGCGTTGCGACCGACAGCGGCGGAGATGGATGCGCGCATCGACGACATGGCGGAACGGATGGGGCGGCCGCGCGGCGAAGTGATCGCACAGCTGCGCAAGGCCGGCCGGCTCGTCGAGCTCGAGCAGGAGATCACCGAGGAGAAGGTGTTCGACTACCTCAAGTCGCTTTCCGATATACAGTAGCTGGCACGCGGGCCGGTCCGACCCCGGACGGGCGCGCGACACGCAACGCAGACGACAGAAAGGCGAACGAGCCAGGCAATGCCTCTTTATCCTCCCT
>JAGTUV010000331.1 GCA_018224305.1 Gemmatimonadota bacterium | reverse complement strand
GTTCCGCGGCGCCGCGGATGAGCAGCTGGTCCGCTTCGGCGCCGCGGCGTTCCATATGCGCGGCGTGTTCGAGGACCGCGCGAGCGGTCGCAGCCTGGAGATGACGGCAGCATATGAGCCGCGCACCCGTCGCAAGCGTGTCACGATCGACGGCGTTGAAGCCGACCGTCTCGGTGACGCGATCGGCCGGCTGGGCACGGTCATATTCTCGCCGTCCGATGTCTACATCGTGGCGGGCGCGCCGGGCGAGCGCCGCCGGTACCTGGACATCGTGCTGTCGCTCAATGTGCGCGGATACCTCGATGCGCTCCAGCGGTACCGGCAGGTGCTCAGGCAGCGCAATGCCATGCTGCGAGACGGCCGCTCCGCGGACGCACTCCCGGCGTGGGACGCCGGCCTCATCGAGAGTGGTGCGATCGTGATCAGTGCCCGGTCCGAATGGGTGCGCGCGCATGCAGACCGGTTCGCGGAGATCTACGCGGCCATCAGTGATGCGGGACCCGCGACAATGGCCTACGACAGCGATGTGAGTCTGGAGGGAGGCGCATCGCGTGATGCGGTTGCGGAGGCGTTCAGTCTCCGGCTCGAGCGCGTTGCGCAGCGCGAGAGGGAACGCGGCGTCACGCTGGCCGGTCCGCATCGCGATGACCTCGCGCTGTTGATGCGATCGGGCGACAGCGACGTCGATCTGCGTCAGTTCGGTTCGGGCGGACAGGTCCGTACGGGCGCCATCGCGCTGCGCATGATCGAAGCGGAGACCGTGCGTGAGGCGCGCGGATTCCAGCCGCTGCTGCTGCTCGACGATGTGTTCGCCGAGCTCGATGTCGGACGGTCGCGCCGCATCCTCGAACTGTTCCGCGGTGACCGCCACGGCCAGGTCATACTCACCGCGCCGAAGGAGTCGGACGTGCTGCTCGACGAGGTGGGCGATGATGCGCTGGTCGCACCGCTTGCGCGCTGGCGCATCGCGGCCGCGCAGGTATTCACGTGACCGGCAGCAGGAAGCCCGAGAAGCTCGGCGATGCGCTGCAGAGCTATCTGCGCGACAGCGGTCTGGATGAGCGCGTCGAGGAGGCGGGCGTGGTACCCGAATGGGCCGAGCGTGTGGGTGAAGCGATCGCCGCGGTCACAACACCCCTGAGGACTTCGCGCGGGACGCTGCTCGTGGCCGTGCGCACCAGCGCGTGGCTCATGGAACTGCGATTGATGGAGCGCGAGATCCTGCGCCGACTCAACGAGGGCAGGGACCGCGGCCGGATCGAGCGGATCCGCTTCCTGATGGCCGGCGCGGAGGATTCCGGTGACGATGCGACGGAAGGCCACCGCCGGGACGGACGGGGCCGTCGCCGTCAACGCTGATGCGGGCCCCGATACCGGGCCTGCGCAGCAGCCACCGCCGGATTTCCACGACTTGCTGAAATCCACCGAACACGAACTGCGGCCCGGTATGACAGGGCTGCTCCAGAGGTCACACAGGCCGTAACCAACGGACGGTATCGGGGTAGTAACAACGTCTCATTCCGGGCCGCCGCCGGCACCCTGCCGGCCGGCCGTCCGGAACGCGGATCGGAACCGCAGGGCGACCAGCACGAACGGGAGCAGAATGGCGAAGAACGAGTCGAATAAGAACGAGTACTCTGCCGGTCAGATCCAGGTCCTGAAGGGTCTGGAAGCCGTGCGCAAGCGGCCCGGCATGTACATCGGCTCGACGAGCGGGCGCGGCCTTCATCATCTCGTGTACGAGGTGGTGGACAACTCGGTCGATGAGGCGCTGGCAGGTCACTGCACGCACATCGAAGTCACCATCCATCCGGATGACTCGGTCACCGTGGTCGATGACGGTCGCGGCATTCCTGTGGACATGCATCCCACGGAGAACAAGCCGGCCCTCGAGGTCGCCCTCACGATGCTCCATGCGGGCGGCAAGTTCGACAAGGACAGCTACAAGGTCTCCGGCGGCCTGCACGGTGTAGGTGTCAGCGTCGTGAATGCTTTATCGGAATGGCTCGCGGTCGAAGTGCGGCGCGGCGGGAAGGTCTACCGTCAGCGTTACGCGCGCGGTGACAAGCAGACCGAGTTGGAAGTGGCCGGCAAGACGAAGGAAACGGGCACTACCATCACGTTCAAGCCGGACGCCCAGATCTTCACCGAACTGCGCTACAGCTTCGATACGCTGTCCAACCGCCTGCGCGAGATGGCCTTTCTGAATGCCGGCCTGCGCATCTCGCTAACGGACGAGCGCGACGCCGAGGTCAGGACCGAGTTCTATCATTACGAGGGCGGCATCGCCGAGTTCGTGGAGTACCTGCGCGGCACTCGCAAGCCGATGCACCCGAAGGTCGTCTATCTCGAGGCGGAGCGCGAGGAAGCCGACATCCAGCTCGCGTTCCAGTACGATGACGGATACAACGAGAACACGTTCACGTTCGTCAACAACATCAATACCCACGAGGGCGGCACGCATCTCACCGGCTTCAAGGCCGCGCTGACTCGTACGCTGAACGATTACGCACGCAAGGCGAACGTCTTCAAGAAGGATCTCGACTCACTGTCTGGTGAGGACATCCGCGAGGGCCTGACATGCGTGCTCTCAGTGAAGGTCAAGGAGCCGCAGTTCGAGGGTCAGACGAAGACGAAGCTCGGCAACTCGGAAGTGCGCGGCGCCGTCGAGTCCGTGGTCAACGACAAGCTCTCCACGTTCCTCGAGGAGAACCCGTCGGTCGCCAAGGCGATCATCGAGAAGTCGCTCCAGGCGGCGCGTGCCCGGCTGGCTGCACGCAAGGCGCGCGAACTGGTGCGCCGGAAGAACGCGCTCGAGGGGATGGTGCTGCCCGGCAAGCTGGCTGACTGTTCGATCACCGATCCGGCAATGTGCG
>JAGTUV010000330.1 GCA_018224305.1 Gemmatimonadota bacterium | reverse complement strand
GACCGCGCAGCCGCGCGCGTGCCTGGCTGAGGCGGGCACGCGCCGCCTGCTCGCGCCCACGCACGCGCAACATGATCGCGATCACCATCATCAGCATCGCCCACGCGGCCCAGTAGAGCTTGAACCACACGAACGGCGCGATGAACGGGCCGAAGCCGTTCATGTCCGAGTACGTCCATCCCGGGTCGGTGTTGAAGAGCACGAGGTGGTGCCTGACGCCGAGCTGCTCCAGGACCACAGTGGACACGACGGCCAGCAGCGTGATGATATGGCCGAGATACTTGTGGTTCAGCACGACATGGATCGTCATCGCGAGCGCAGCGACGAGCACGTACCCGGCGAGGTTCATCCCGAAGAGGATGCGAAGGTAGAGTCCGATCTCGAAGTGGTAGTAGCCCTGGAACGCCTGGATCAGAATGCCGCCGGCCATGATCGCGAGTTGAATCAGCGCGATCATCGCTACGAGCGCGAGGAAGCGGCCGATCAGCGCGACGGCCTCCGGTACCGGCGTCGCGTCGGCGATCTCGGCGACACCCACCTCCCGCTCCTTCCACACCAGTTCGCCCGCGAAGACGACGATGAGCAGGTAGATGATGGGGACGATGCGTTCGGACTGGACGGTCTCGGCCACAAGCAGCGTGACCGGCCACGTCGACGTGTCGAAGACCGTGTCGCCCACGTTCCAGCCCATGAGCAGCGTGAGGCCAGCGCAGCTGATCAGCACCACCGCGAACCATCGGTTCGCCGCGAACTCCGCCACGCTGTGACGCGCTACCTCGAACGTCTGCCGCACCCACGTCCGCATGCCAAACGATCCAGCGACGCGCTGCATCGCCAGAGGTCCCGCCCTCTCCCGCACGGGTGACTCGAGCCGTTCCGGCCGCCGGCGCCGGCGGCCTCCGCCTTCGGCGTGCGCGAACCTGAACCGGTTGACGAGCACTGCGAACACGGCCGCAGCGACCGCGAGCCAGACGACGCGGTTCCACATTAGCAGCCCCGATGCGACGAGCCGCGTGTTCCGCTCCGCCGCCGTCCAGTACCGCGTCGTCTGCTCCAGCGATACGAGCCCCAGCGGGTCGATCAGCGCGGCGACCATCGGGCTGTCGAGCCGCGCACCGTAATTGAGCGCGACGACGTAGCCTATGAAGATGCCGATTGCGCCCAGGTACACCGGTACCACCTGCCGCGCGAGCATCCCGATCGTGAACAGTATCGCACCGACGACGACGAGGTTCGGCAGCAGGAGGATGAAGTACGTTTGCAGGTACGCGCTCGCGCGAAACGGACCGACGACGTCCGGATCGGAGGATGCCACGACCAGCGTGGAGACGACAGCCCCCAGCGGAATCGCCACGAGGATGACTGCGTTCACCGACAGCGCGGCGAGGAAGCGGCCGCCGAGGTACTCGGCCTTGCGCATCGGCGATGTGAACAGGAGCGGGTCCATCCGGACCTCGACATCGCGGACCGACGCATCGCCGAACAGCGCGGCCGTGATCAGCATGCCGAACATCCCGGGCAGAACTGCCGCCCCGGCCAGCCGTTCCGGGGCGTTGGCGAATGCTGCGCTGCTGGCCCCGTCGGCGGTCGCGAGCAACATCCAGAACGCGACCATGAACAGGATCACCGCGTAGATCCACGTCGACGCGCTGTGAAGGCGATGCTCCAGTTCGTATCGGAATATTTCGCGCAGCATCGTGCCACGCAGCATCGCACCACGCGGCGTTTCGTCACGCGGCATCACGTCATGCGGCATCTCGTCATGCGGTGTGTCGCCACGCAGACTCACGACGCGGCCCGCGCATTACCGCCGGACTCCATTGTCGTCGCGCGCCGGCCGTGGTGACCCCTCATGACGCTGAAGTACACGTCGTCCAGACCCGGCTCGACCGGCTCGTACGCTGCGCCCGGCGGCGCATCCGCAAAGACGTGCACGATCGTTCGCCCCGCGAGCAGCCGGGTGGAGATCACCGCGTGCTCGCGTTCGATCGCGGACACATCCGCGCGGTCCACGGTCCTGCGCCAGATGCGCCCGCGCAACTCATCGATCGCTGCCAGCGGCACGGCTTCGATCAGGATTTCGCCTCCGTCGATGATCGCCATACGGCTGCACAACTGCTCGACATCCTCCACAATGTGCGTCGACAGGATAACTACGCTCCCCTCACCGATTTCGCTCAGCAGGTTCAGGAACCGCACGCGCTCCTCCGGATCCAGACCCGCCGTCGGCTCATCCACGATGATCAGCTTCGGATTGCCCAGCAGCGCGACCGCCACGCCGAAGCGCTGACGCATGCCGCCCGAGAATGTGCCGAGCCTGTCGCGACGCTTCTCCCACAGGTTCGTCTGCCGCAGCAGCGACTCGACCACGTCGCGCCGCACCCCCGCCTCCTCGATTCCCTTGAGCACCGCGAAGTGTTCGAGTAGCCGCTCCGCACGCGCCCTCGGATGGAAGCCGAACGATTGCGGCAGATAGCCGAGCGTCTGGCGCACCGTCGCCTTTTCGCGCAGCACGTCGATTTCGCCGAGCCGCGCCGAACCCGCGTCCGCCTCCTGGAGCGTCGCGATTATACGCATCAGCGTCGACTTGCCGGCGCCGTTGCGGCCGAGCAGGCCGAACATCCCCTGCGGGATGTCGAGTGAGACGCTGTTCAGTGCGCGGGTGCCGTTCGGGTAGGTCTTCGACAGGTCCTGTATGACGAGATGCATGGTCCAACGGGTTCGGGTGAGCACGCGGACGCCAACTGTGCGATTCGTATTGATTGTAGGCGGGGCGCGGAGTTTCGTCAAGTACTTTGCAGTACAAAGACGGCCACGCGATCGGCCCGCATCGACATGGAACGGCCCCGGGCCGGGCGCTACACTCGGGGCGTGACGTCACGGACCAGGCTCGAGCGACGGCCGGACGCCATCGTGCGCGGAAGCTCTGCGAAGCGGGTCCGCGCGTCGCAGCCAGGTGTGCGGGAACTGCTGCCTGCAGGGGGGGACGTCAAGACCCTACCACTGCCCTCGCGAAGAGGGTTGGGGCACGATTCACGTCGCTTGGCGACGTCAGGTTGTACCGGGGCAGAATGGCGGGCGGCCCGGGCACACTTTGACAGCGATATAGACAGTGAGGCTCATACCACAGCGGCTCGAAGCGCGGGTGGCCCATGATTGACGTCGCCAGCGCCAGCGCCAGCGCCAGCGCGCCTCGCGCCGCGATGGCAGAGGTCGCCAAAGCGCCTCGCGCCGCGATGGCGGCGGCAGCCCATGCGCCTCGCGGCCACGGCGGTACGTGCATGCGCCGTGACGTCGCCAGCGCCAGCGCCAGCATCGCCGCCACGCGCAACGCGCAACGCGCAACGCG
>JAGTUV010000329.1 GCA_018224305.1 Gemmatimonadota bacterium | reverse complement strand
GGGGAAGAGTTCGTTCATGCGTGCTTCGGCCGTGTCCCAGAGGGAGCGATCCTCCGCGATGAGGCGCGAAAGCAGGAAGACGCCGTAGGCGATGTGACGCGATTCGTCCCGCTTCAGATGCGTGAGACCCTGCCGCAGCCCCGGCATCAGGTCCTGCTGCTTCAGTGCCGCGAAGTATGCCTCGTAGCCGGTCTCCGCGAGGACGCCCTCGACGATCATGTTGTAGGTGGCAGCGGCCCGCACCTGCGCGGCGGGCCCGGGATCGGAGAGGAGTGCGCCCATGGCGGCGGGCAGCTCATGGCAGAAGATGCGGCGATAGGCGGGTGAATGGAACCGTCCGAGACCGCCGGCGTCCGGTGCGACGTTGCGCAGGAAGCCATTGTGAAAGAAGTCGACGTGCTTCGCCTCCTCCCACAGGAAGGTGGTGAGGAACATTTCCTCCTCGAGCCTGCCCTCCCGCGCAATCGTCATGATGAGCGGCAGCAGATCGATCGTCACACCCTCCTCGCCGGCGAGGAACATGCCGGTGAGACGGAGGAGGAGGTCCTGCTCCACGGCGTTCAGCCGGTTCCAGTCTTCGCGATCCCGGCTGAAGTCGATGTCGTCCGGGTTCCAGATGCCGAACCGCTTGGCCTTGCGCCAGAGTCTCATGGGCGGCGACTCGTTGCGCAGGCCGGCGGCGGCGGTGCTGGTGAAAGTCGTGCGGTGAACCGCGGTCACGGAGCCTCCTCGACTTCGGGTGTCATCGCTGGAAAGCGAGCGCCGACGCGCCCGGCTGCCGCGACGAGCGCCTTCGCCCCCGCGGCGTGCATGGCGAGGGTCGTCATGCTGCCCTTCTCCAGGTGCAACTGCCGGCGCATGATGCCGGCGATGGGATCGAGACGGCCGTCCAGGATCTCGCGCCACGCCCGGGGTCCGGCACCGAGCACGAAGTCCGCCCTGTCGGCGTCCGCCGCGGTGCCGAGACGCGCCACACGGCACTCACCATGGAAGAGGTCGAGGTAGACGAAGCGGTCATCGGGAAGGCCGAGTTCCGGATCGGCGCGCAGCACGAGCAGCAGCGACCATTCCCATCGGCTCGCCGCAACCCGGTATTCCTCGCTCGCGCGGATCTCCTCCGCGGAGGCTGCCACCCAGGCTTCGCTGAAGACGGTGTGAGGCATCCGATTCATTCCGGTGTAGGGACGCGCTCAGCGGGAGCGCAGGCTCAGGCGCAGCAGTCCGCGCACGAGCCGCGCGTGCCGGCCGTCGTAGGGCGGGCGGAGCCATGCCGTCGGCGTCCAGCGCGGCTGGACCATTACGCCGCGCTTCTTGGAGAAGGTCTCGAATCCGTTGAAGCCGTGGTGGTGCCCCATGCCGCTGGCGCCGACGCCTCCGAAGGGGAGGTTGTGCTGGGCGAGGTGATAGACGCAGTCGTTGATGGTGACACCGCCGGAGAGGGTGCGGGCGAGCACATGATCCACGCGCCGCTCGTCCTCGTCGAAGTAGTAGAGAGCGAGGGGTCGGGGCCGTGCGTTCACGAAGTCGATCGCGTCGTCGAGGGAGGCGTACGTCACGACGGGCAGGATCGGCCCGAAGATTTCCTCCTGCATCACGGCGAGGTCCGCGGCAGGGTCGAACACGAGGACAGGCGGCAGGACACGCTGTTCCGCAGTGAACGGTTCGCCCGCCGGGTTGATGGTGACGACGCGCGCGCCGCTGGACTCCGCATCGTCGAGCAGGCCGCGCAGCCGGTCGTAGTGCCGGCGGTTCACGATGCGCGTGTAATCCGGGTTCGCGACGAGCGACGGATACAGCGCTGCGACGACACGACGGGCCGCGGCCTCGAACTCCGCCTCGCGCCCCTCGGGCAGCAGCACGTAGTCCGGCGCGACGCAGGTCTGCCCTGCGTTGTACAGTTTCCCGGCCATCAGCCGCTCCACCGCGCGGCCGAGCGGATAACTGCCGTGCACGATTGCCGGCGACTTACCGCCCATCTCGAGTGTGACCGGCGTCAGGTTCGCCGCCGCCGCACGCAGCACCAGCCGCCCTACGCGCGCGGAGCCCGTGAAGAAGAGATGGTCGAAGGGCAGCGCGGAGAACGCGGCCCCCACGTCCGGCCCGCCGGTGACGCAGTGCACGTACGCCGGCGGGAACACGTCCGCGATGAGGGCCGCGAGCACCTCGGCGGAGCGCGGCCCGATCTCGGACGGCTTGACAATGACGTGGTTCCCCGCCGCGAGCGCCTCCACCACCGGTCCGAGCGTCAACAGGATCGGGTAGTTCCAGACACCCATCACGCCGACCACGCCCAGCGGCTGGTACTGGATGAACGCGCGGCTCGGCCACAGGAACCAGCTGCTCCGCACGCGCCGCCGTCGCGCCCACTCGCGAAGGTGTCCCCGGGCATGCCGGATCCGGTCGTAGACCGGGAACAGCTCCAGCATCCGCGTCTCCTCGAAGGCGCGCCCGCCGAAGTCGTCCGACACCGCCTCCAGCAGCTCGCCCTGCCGCGCACGCAGTCCGTCCCGCAACAGAGCCAGCGCCTCCAGGCGCCGCGCGACGTCCGGCGCGCCCGCGGCGAACGCCTCCCGCTGCGCGTCGAACGCCGCGCGCAGCGCCTCCGCTGTCACTGCCGCCTGCCCACGAACGTGTCCATGGTGTGGTACACGCCC
>JAGTUV010000328.1 GCA_018224305.1 Gemmatimonadota bacterium | reverse complement strand
GCTGAGCCGCCATAACCGTTGCCCGCCTGCGCCGGCGGGTGAATACTTTTCACAGCCGTCAACTCTATCCCGGAACGACCTATCCTTACTCGAACACGCCGGACTGCCGCGGGGCTGCTCGGAGTCACTCTCCTGGGCATAACGATCGGGTGGACGGCGATCGAACCATCCAACGTGCGCGCGTGGGAGCCGGAGCAGCAGCTGATCCCGCGTGCCGAGTTCAACGGTACGGACGTCACGATACACAACGTCCGCCACTTCCGACGGGGACCGGGCGAACATGTGCGGCCGAGCTGGGAGGCGCGGACGTACGACCTGGACGATGTCGCCAGCGTGTGGTACGTGCTGACGCCGTTCTCGCGTGATCGGCGCGGACCGGCGCATGCCTTTGTCAGCTTCGGCTTCGACGACGGCCGCCACCTGTCGATATCGGTTGAGGCGCGGCGCGAGGAAGGCGAGCAGTACTCGCTGCTGCGCGGCATGTTGAAGCGGTTCGAAGTGATGTACGTGGTGGGCGACGAGCGGGATCTGATACACCTTCGCGTGCTGCGCGGCGACGATGTATACGTGTACCCGATGCGAGCATCGCGGCAGGAGGTCCGCACGCTGCTCACCGACATGCTCGCGCGCGTAAACGCTCTCCACAGACAGCCCGAGTTCTACGGCACGCTGCGCAACAACTGCACTACCAATCTTCTCCGCCACGTGAACGCCATCGCCATGGAACCGATCCCTTACGGGCGCCGCATCCTGCTGCCCGGCCATTCCGACGCAGTCGCACACGAGCGTGGACTGATCGATACCGAGCTGTCTCTGGACGCTGCGCGCGAGCGATTCATGATCAGCGAGCGGGCACTGAAGGTCGCTTCGAACCAGGACTACTCACGACTCATCCGGGCGTTCGACGGTCCGTAATCGCGGTCCAGAAGACGTTGAGCCACATCGGCCCCGGCGTCCATGCCCTGTGCGCCGAGCAGCAGCAGCAGGTCACGGTCTCCCGCCCCGTCAAGTGCGGCAGCGACGGCATTCTCCAACCGTTCATGGTGGGAGTGTTCGACGGATTCATTCCGCAGGACATCGAGGAAGGCCCGCCGCTCCTGCGGTGAAACCGTGTTCCGGTCATCAGCCGTATCCACGGCCGATGTGACGTGGAGCCGGTCGATGTGCACACGTCGCGCCCAGATCGCCATGGCTTCGGCGTCACGTACGTTGATTTCCGGCCCCCGCTTCCCCCTGATGCAGAAGACGACACGGAGCTGACGATGCGGCACGCGTTCGACCAGTTCGAACACGCCCGTGATGCTGTCCGGGTGGCCGACGGTATCGTCAATGATGATGGGAGCATGCTCACGGATCGTTTCGAGCCTCCGCTTCGGAGGCTTGATACGCGCGAGCGCCGATTGCACCGCATCCGGCGGGGCGCCGATGATGAGACCGGCCGCTGCGGCGAGCGTCGCGTTGATGGTATTCGGCCTGCCAAGCGTCTGGAGCGAGAGCGGCACTGCGCAGGGTTCGAGGTCCGGGCCGTGCAGCCGCGGCAGCGGCCGTCGGATACTCAGAATGATGTTCGTACCACGCAGTGACATGGATTCACGGCGCACGCTGATCCATGCACCGCCGCCGCCGCCGCATGAGACGCGGGGGCCGCCGTGACGTCGCGCAGCCTCCCTCAAGACGCGGTCGCCGTCCGCGTAGCACAGAGGCGCGCCGGGTTGAAGCGTCTCCAGGAAACGCAGCTTGGCAGCGGCATAGTCGCGGAAAGAGCCATGATACTCGAGGTGCTCGAGCATCGTGAGATTCGTGAAGATTCCGAGAGCGTAGCGCAGGCCGTGAACGCGGTTCTGGACGAGTGCGTGGCTCGTCACCTCCATGGCGGCGACGCTCACACCGGCAGCGACCATCGCGCTCAGCGCCTCCTGAATCGCTACGGCACCGGGCGTGGTGTTGAGAGTGCCGGCGTCGGTACCCGGGAAGCGGATGCCCAGCGAGCCGATCGAACCCGCAATGACGCCGGCGTGCTCCAGGATCCGCGCGAGCATCATCAGAACGGATGTCTTGCCGACAGTGCCGGTGATACCCACCAGGTCCAGCTGCCTGCCGGGATAGCCGAGCGAGGCCGCGGCGAGTTCGGCCAGCGCCACGCGCGCGTCAGGAACACGGACGGCAGGCAGACCGGAGACGTTGGAGCCGGAAGAGGCTGCGGAGCTGGCGGCATCGCCAGATTCCACTACAACCGCGGCCGCACCCCGCGCCGCCGCCTCTGCGATATGGTCGGCGCCGTCCGACGTCGAGCCGCGAACGGCGACGAACAGGTCACCATGCTCGACCACGCGCGAATCGTCCCGGACGCGAGTGATTCGGACGTCACCTGCATTGGGCGGCAGCCGCGCATCCGGCAGATACCGGCAGAGTCGGGCAAGGTTGAGCTGGGCCATGCTATCTCTGGTCAGGGTCGTGTGGAAGCGGCAGGGATGAAAGAAGCGTTCCGGGCCCGCCGCACGAAACCATTTCCTTTCCGGCGGTATTGCTGCAGGTTATCCGGGTCGGCATCCCACCCCGAACCAGGTCTGCCATGCCATCACTCCTGTTCCCGACCGGCAGTGTACCGCGCGAAGCGGGCAGAGGAACGTTCAACTGCCCCGCCTGCCGCGGCTCGAATCCCTACACCCGGGTCGTCGTCGGGCGGGTCCTGCGGATATTCGCGATTCAGTTCCCCGCTGGCGTTTACGGCGAGTACGTGGAATGCGGTGCGTGTCTGTCGACATATCGGCCTTCCGCGCTGGCGTTCACATCGCAGGAGGAGCGCGAGGGGATCACCGCCGAGTATGAGCGCGCGCTGAGGAGACTGCTCGCCCTTCTCGTGATCAGTGACGGAGACATCCATGACGCCGAGATCAGGATGCTGCAGCGAGTCTTCAGCGCGGTTACGGGGTCGCAGCTGACGCGAGCCGAGGTGCTCGCGGAGGTGAAGGATGCCGCCGAGAATCCCACGAGCGCAGCGCGCTACCTGGGCGAGGTCGTGGGGTTGTTGAACGACCGTGGGAAGGAGCAGATTCTGCGCGGAGCAGCGATGGTGGTCGGCTCCGACGGCCACGTTCACGATGCCGAGGCTGATCTGGTGCGCCGCCTCGGGGCGGTCATGCAGCTCGACGACGACCGGGTTGCCTACGTGATGCGGTCCTTCACCTGACGGTCTCCCGGGGTCAGCGCGGCGGACCGGGCAGGGACCTCCGGACGGCTTGAGGCCGGGCCGCGCGGACCACGACGCGCGGCCGCGACCTCTGATCCGCATCACTCAGAGCCACTGATCGCCGTCATTTTGCGTAACGCGGCCGGGGCCTGCATGTTCATGAGTCCCGCGATAAGGAGACGCCATGGACAGGGACGAAGCCGCACCGGCAGGGAAGGAGAGCGCCATACTGGGCGGCGGCTGCTTCTGGTGTCTGGAAGCAGTCTTCGCTGAGCTGCGTGGCGTGTCGCACGTGGAATCGGGATACGCGGGCGGACACGTCGAGCGTCCCACCTATCAGCAGGTATGCGCAGAGACCACCGGACACGCGGAAGTGGTGAAGGTCGATTTCGACCCTGACGTCATCTCGTTCAGGGAACTGCTCGACGTCTTCTTCACCATACACGATCCCACGACGCAGGACCGGCAGGGCGCAGACATCGGTTCGCAGTACCGCTCCGCGATCTACCACCTCTCACCCGTGCAGAAGGCCACAGCGGAGCGCGCGATCGCCGAACTGGAGCGCGACGGCGTGTGGAGCGGGATCGTGACGGAGGTCGCACCAGCAGGTCAGTTCTGGCCGGCGGAGGCGTACCACCGCGACTACTACCGCAACAATCCCGAGCAGGCCTACTGCCGGATGGTGATCGCTCCCAAGGTCGCAAAGCTGCGGGCACATCATATGGGAAAGCTGCGCGCCGGCTGATTGTCCGCCGGGCGGTCGTTCGGCGCGGTGCGGTTCCTGCAAATGCCGCCGGTGTTGCCCTGAGGCGCAACACTAACGTCATCGATCAGGAGACTCGATTATGCGGTGGAAGGGAGGACGGCGCAGCGGCAACGTACAGGACAGGCGCGGTCGCGGCGGCCTGATGGTCGGCGGCGGGCTGGGTGCGATCGTCATCACGATCGTGGCGCTCCTGCTCGGTGTTGATCCGGACAGCGTCCCGACGACAGGCATGGCGCCCGCCGATGAAGTTGCACCGGGCAATGCGGAGCAGTTCCGCGGCGTTGATGACGAAGCGGACTTCATCTCGGTCGTGCTCGCAGATACGGAAGATGTGTGGAACACGATATTCGCGGAGCGCGGCGAGACCTATCGGGAGCCCCAACTCGTGCTGTTCGAGAACGCAGTGCAGTCCGCGTGCGGGTTCGCGCAGTCGGCCGTCGGGCCATTCTACTGTCCGGCCGATCAGCAGCTCTATCTCGATCTCTCGTTCTTTCGCGAGTTGAGCGAGCGGTTCGGCGCACCCGGTGACTTCGCGCGCGCATATGTCGTCGCTCACGAGGTCGGTCACCACGTGCAGACGCTGCTCGGCATCTCCGACGAAGTTCGCGCTGCACAGGCGCGATCCTCACAGACCGAGTCGAACGCGATACAGGTGCGGATGGAGCTACAGGCGGACTGTCTGGCGGGGGTATGGGCACATCACGCGCAACGGCAGCGTCAGGTGCTCGAGCCGGGCGACATCGACGAGGCGCTCGGCGCCGCGGCCGCGATCGGCGACGACCGCCTCCAGCGCGAGACACAGGGACGCGTCGTGCCCGATTCCTTCACTCATGGCACGTCCGCGCAGCGCGTACAGTGGTTCCGCAACGGCTTCGAGTCGGGCGATCCGGACCGCTGTGACACGTTCGGCAGCTGAGGCGTTCAACCGGCGTCGGCGAGGCCTGTCGTATACTCACGCCACGCAGCGTCCATGCGGCGCTGGGTGGTGACAATGACGCCGATCGTGATGAACGGCATGCCGGCCAGGGCGAATATCACGCCGGCGAGCATCGCCTTGCTGCCGACGCCCGTGTGAGCGGATTCCCATGCGCCGTACTGCATGCCACAGAACATCAGCAGCAGTGTCAGGTTGAGGATGAACAGCATGTTCGCTACGCCGCCGATCACGTGCCGTTGAAGCGGTGCAGGCAGCTCCAGCAGCTTTCGCCTGTCGGACATGTTCACCCAGTGCGGGCGTTCCGGCAACATCCAGCCGATGACATACGTCAGGACCACCGTTGCTGACCCGATCAGCGGCAGCGTCATCCAGGACAACAGAGTCCGGCCGCCCCAGCGGTCCGGGGTGCCGTCAGCGCCGAAGTGGAGCGGAATGCGCTCGGGTAGCTCCGGGTAGACGTACATGCTGACGCCGAGCAACGTGATGAGCAGCGTTGCGTTGGCCGCATGCACGAGCCGCATGGCAGTCAATCCCGGAATCACCTGCCGTCGAGAGCTTCGATGGTGGCTGTCGAGGCGGGGCGCTGCTGCCGAAGGCGTGCCGCGACGCGTTCGGTCTCCCGCCACACGCGCATGGCATTTTCCCCCGCCAGCTTGCGCAGGTCCTCATCGCTCCAGCCGCGCC
The DNA here is from genome assembly GCA_018224305.1 of Gemmatimonadota bacterium. Classification (GTDB taxonomy): domain Bacteria; phylum Gemmatimonadota; class Gemmatimonadetes; order Longimicrobiales; family RSA9; genus SH-MAG3. The sequence continues at coordinate 1,181 of JAGTUV010000328.1, read as the reverse complement.
GGATGAGTTCGGCGAACAGGACAGGGTAGGTGGAGACATCCTCGAGGCCGACAGGAGTGGAGTCAATACCGTCGTAGTCGGCGCCGATGCCGACATGATCGACGCCGGCCACATCACGGACATGCTCGATGTGGCGGATGACATCATCGATCGTCGCGTTCGGCGCGGCCGTCTGGCGCCGTTCCGTCGGCGCGAGCTGCGACCACGCCATGACCTCATTGCTGACGAACGACGGCACGATCGTGACCATCACCACGCCACCGTTCTGGCGCATCCGCACCAGCACATCATCCGGGACGTTGCGCGGGTGCGCCGTGACTGCGCGTGCCGACGAATGCGAGAACATGACGGGCGCCTCCGTGACATCGAGCGCGTCGTGCATTGATTCGCCGGATACGTGCGAAAGATCGACGATCATGCCGAGCCGGTTCATCTCGCGAACGACTTCGCGGCCGAACTCCGTCAGTCCGCCGTGCTCGCGCAAGGCGCAGCAGGAGTCTGCCCAGTCCAGGTTGGCAGAATGGGTCAGCGTCATGTAGCGCACGCCCAGGTCATAGAACGCCCGGAGCGCGCCGAGCGAATTCTCGATCGCATGACCGCCCTCCATGCCCAGCATCGACGCGATGCGACCCGAACGGAAGATCCGGTCGACATCGGTGCTCGTCAGCGCGAGCTCGAACACGTCCGGATAGCGCTGGATGATCTGGTGCGCAATGTCGATCTGTTCGAGCTGCGTCTTCGCGGCGCCATCCTCGACCGCATTGAACGGGATATACACCGACCAGAACTGCGCACCCACCATCCCCTGCCGGAGGCGCTCGATGTCAGTGTGGCCGCCCGTGCGCGTGCGCAGGTCGTACGCGACGACGTCGTGCGGCGCGGCCTCGTTCTGACGGACTGCCCACGGCAGGTCGTTGTGGCCGTCCACCAGCGGGGTCGATCGCAGCAGCGAGCGGGCATGGGCCACCGCATCGCTATGATCGGCGGAGCCGGACTGGCTGCTTGCGGCGGAACACGCGCCGAGCAGCAGGATTGGTAGAAGCAGAGCGTAGCGCATGACCCTCGCAATCGTGGGGGCGTGCCGAGGAAAAGGGTTGCAGCAATGTGGCGGCCACCGCCGCGGGAAGCAACGGCGCGCCGCTCATCACGACCGGGCGGCCACCGCCGCGGGAAGCAACGGC
>JAGTUV010000327.1 GCA_018224305.1 Gemmatimonadota bacterium | reverse complement strand
TCTGCGCGCCAGCCGGCCGGTCGCTGCCACTTGAGCGCATTCAGTCGGATCAGTCGCACGTCGCCGATGCGGCCGCTCGCGATGACGTCACGCAGCACGGCAGCGAGCGGCTTGTAGTAGTAGTTCTCCGCGACGAGCACCTGCCTGTCTGCAAGCGCGGCCGCAGCAGCGGCGGCGTCACACTCTTCCGTCGTGAGGAACGCCGGCTTTTCAACGATCACGTGCTTGCCGGCGCGGAGCGCGGCGAGTGTCAGCTCGAGGTGCGTGGCCGGCGGCGTGGCGATCAGGGCGATGCCGGTACGTTCGTCCTGCAACGCCGCGTCGTAGCTGTTGAACCAGCCGGCGCCGGCAGACCGCTGGCTGAATGCGCACGCCTTTTCGCCGCAGCGGCTCGCGTAGTACCGTGACATCGCCGGTGCGATGCGACGGAGCGTGCGCGTGTGCAGCATCGCCGCGGAGCCACAGCCGATGACGACAATCGATTCAGGCATTGACCACCTGTGGAATGATGGTGACGCGAGACCCGGCTGCAGCTGCGGCCGGTCTGTCCAGGCCGGCGAGGTGCGCGCCGGCGCGAAGCGCTAAGGCTGCGATCGTCAGACTGGGGTTGACGCCCGCAGAAGTGGGCAGGGCGCTCGCGTCCGCGATAAACAGGTTGTCGACACCACGGAACCGGCAATCCGCATCGAGCGGAGCGGCGCATGCGCGCGGCCCCATGCGGACAGTGCCGAGTGCGTGCGAGAATGTGCGCACGTTCATTGTTATGGTCGTGACCGCACCGGCCTCGTGGAGCACGGCACGGGCGGTACGCACGAGCGCCCGCCGTGCTGCGCGATCACGCGGAGTGTACCGGTGATGCACGTGTACTGCGCCGTCGGCTTCGCACGTGACCCTGTTCTGTGCCTGTGGTGCGTCGTTCGCGATGACAATGAGTCCCGTCATGCGGTCGAGCAGCCGCCTGCCATACCCGGCCAGCGGACCCGGCAGAACGTGCGTCAGCAGACCGGGGGGCGGTGCGTGGATTTGCTGGATGCTACCGAGCTTGCCCCGTGGCTCCCGTACTCGCGCATGTCCGAAGTAGAGGTCGTTGATGCCGACCTGCTTGTGGAACTCGCGCGCGGGGTCGAGCGGCCGCGGGAACATGCCGAACACGATCGCGTTGCAATGGCGCATCAGCATTCTGCCGACGAGATCGCCATGCGGATTCAGGCGCGCCGTGCCCGAGCGGTGCAACAGGTGCGGCGTCGCGAGGGCACCCGCTGCGAGGATCACGATGCGAGCACTGTGGACCTGTCGCCGGCCGGTGCTCGTATCGATGCACTCGACACCGCTCACCCGCCGGCCGGTCAGACGCAGACGCACAACGGCGGAATTCGTCCGGAGCTGCATTCCGCGTGCGATCAGCCGCGGCAGCACTGCGGCCGACACATCGTTCTTGGCCGATATCGCGCACGCGTAGCAGTCGCAGTGGTTGCAGCCGACACACGCAGTGCGACCGCCCTGACGCGCGTAATTGATTGCGAGCGGCAGACGGAATGGTGAGAACCCGAGTTGCTCCGCCGCATCCGCTACGCGGCAGCTCGTGCGTGACAGCGGAGGCACACTCTGCGCGAATCGACTGCTCCGCCACGGCTCCGTCGGATCACCACCCGATGCGCCCGCGACTCCAATGATGTGTTCCGCTGCCGCGTACCACGGCTCCAGCTCGCCGTAATCGAACGGCCACTGCGCTCCCGCGGCCCGCTCGTCCGGAGTCGCTTCGAAGTCGCGCTCGCGATAGCGCAGCGACACCCCGCCATAGAACACCGACTGCCCGCCCACGCAGTGGACGCCGCCGATCTGCATGCGGTCGTCACCCCGCACCTGATACGGTGTCGCATGGTCGTAGTGGGGTGTCAGATCCTTCACCCCATCTGATGCCCAGTTGTGCGGCCCGCGCCGCACCCAGTCCCCGCGCTCGACCATCAGCACGCGCCAGCCCGCGTGCACCAGTGGATGCGCCGCCAGCGCACCGCCGATCCCGCTGCCGATCACGATCGCGTCGTACTCCGCTCTGCATCCCGGTCTCATTGCAGCACCGTCTTTACCGCCTCCGGCAGGCCGACGAGTGCACTGAACCGGAGCATGCGGCCAGTGAAGCCGATGGCCACGAAACGGGCGAACGGAAAACGCATCGCACCGCTCGCAATGCTCGTCAGGTAGAACGGGGGGATCCCGGCAAGAGCGCTCCCGAAGAGCACCAGGCCGCTACCGTTCCTGAGGCGGGAGCCGGCATCTGCCGCCCCGTGCAGTCTGCGCGTCCAGCGATTGACCGGCAGGCGGAGCATCCCGCCGCCGGCGCAGTAGAGGATCGACTTCGCCGCCATCTGGGTGGCCGCCGCGATCAGGGCGAGCGGCGCGAGGAGCGCCGGCGGCGCAGCGGCTGCGGCCGCGAGCACGACCAGCTCTGTGTTCACGAGCGGGATGAAGCTGCCGATAAGGCAGCCGACGAACGTGGTGAAACACAGGTTGGCCATCGCCATGGGAGTCTCCTGGAGTGCCGGATCCGGTTGCGTGGGTGCAGTCCTCGCCCTCACGCTAAACGGCCACCGCCAACCACTTCCCGATCACTCCTCGTGCGACTCTCGTATCCGTATCAACTGCCGTATTTCCTGGCCGATACGGCCTGCATATCCTGACTTCCACGACTCCCGCCGTGGTCGTGCTGCGGCGTCAGGTCCGGTACACAGGTCAGCAACGGACTGACGGCGATGACGGTGCGCATGGACATGGCGACCTCCTGAGTTGGCACACGTTCATTGCGTGCGTTTCGTTGGTGCGCCTATGTTGCATTGCACCGGTCAACCGGTTTCCGGTCTTCCCCCGCATGCGTGCCGGTTTCGTGTCAAGACATCCAACCGTCCGCCTCCTGCTGCTCGGTGGTGCGGCGCTCGAAGGTGAGCGTGGCCCCATTGGCGGCCGCAGCGCCCAGCGCCGCAGGGTCGCGCTGCTCAGTGTCCTGGCACTGGCGCGGCGCGGTGTTTCGCGTGACAAGCTGATCGGATATCTGTGGGAGGAAGCGGATACGGAGCGTGCACGGCGGCTCCTCTCGGAATCCGTGTACGTTCTGCGGAAGGCTCTGGGCGAGGATGCGATACTGGCGGCTGGCGACGAGCTCCGGCTCAACGAGGCGGTCGTGTGGTGCGATGTAGCGGGCTTCAGCGACGCAGTTGCGGAGGGTGAGCTGGAGCGGGCGGCCGCATTCTACAACGGTCCGCTGTTGGACGGATTCTTCGTCAGCGACGCGCTCGAGTTCGAGCAGTGGGCAGAGCGCGAAAGGGATAGGCTGTCACGCGAGCATGCCGGCGTGCTGCGCAGACTCGCCGAAAATGCCGAGGCGAACGGCGACTTCCGCACAGCCGAGAACTGGTGGCGCGCGCTCTGCCGCGCCGATCCCTACGCCGCCGGTCCCGCCCTCGGTTTCATGCGCGCCGCCGACGCGTCAGGCGATCGCGCGTCAGCGCTCCAGCACGCGGCGGCGCATGCCGCTCGACTGCGCGCGGACTTCGACGCGGAACCCGATCCGACAGTCGAAGCGTTCGCGCGTGAGTTGCGTGAGGCGCCGGTCACCGCGCCGCCGGCGCGCACCGTCGCGCGCACCGCGCCCGTCATGCCGGAGCTGATGCAGTCGGCTCCGGCGCAAAGGCTGGCACCTGCACCGCAGGTGCCGGAGTTGTCGCCTGCGGGACCGAAGGCAGGGCAGCGCAAGGACGGTCCTCCTCAGCCCGTGCGTATCAGGCGCGGGCTTCGCCTGGCGATCGTGGCCTCGCTGGTGCTGTTCATTGCCTTTGTCGTCATGCGCCCGTCCGACCCAACTGCCACAACCGCGCGCGATCCCGCGCAGCTCGCGATCCTGCCGTTCAACGTGTACGGCCCCGCGACCGAGCTGAGCAGCATTGGCCTCGCGCAGTGGGTCGCGCGCAATCTGGATGGTGCCGGCGATCTGCGGGTGGTGGACATGAACGTCCTGCTCGGGGCGATTTCCGCGCCCTCGGATTCGATTTCTCTACGCGACGCGCGACTCACCGCTGTGCGGCTGCGGTCACAATATTTCATACTCGGCTCGATCACGGAAACCGGCACACATGTCAGGCTCGACGCCGCCGTTTACGACACCGCCGATGCCAGCCGGGCCACTCACATCGAGAGTATTACGGGAGCTCACGACAGCATTCCCTGGCTCCTGAATGATCTGTCCGCGCGCCTGCTCGTGGCATTCGGCGGGACGGACGCGGAGCAGCTGAGGCACGCGGCCGTGCGCACCACCGATTCCTTCGAAGCGCTGAAGAGTTACTGGCGCGGTGAATCTCATTTCCTTGCGGGCCGCTACGATCGTGCAGTGAATGAATTCATTCGTGCGACGACGCATGACCCGAAATTCGCGCTTGCGCACTACCGTCTCTCGCTTGCTGCCGAATGGAACTTCGATTTTCTGCGTGCGCGGCGCGCAGCCGGCGACGCCATCGCCGTTGCGGACGGGCTCTCCGGAACCGAGCTGGACCTGCTGCTGGGGTGGAACAGCTTCCTGCGGGGTGAGCATGAGCGGGCGGAAACGCACTACGGCAATGTCCTCATGAGGCAGCCCGGTAACGTGGAAGCACTCTACGGACACGCCGAAGTGCGTGCGCACTACAACCCCATCCGCGGCGAGCCCGCGTGCAACGCGGAGCCCGCGTTCCGCAGTGTGCTCGCGCTCGTGCCTGCGTATGGCGAGGCACGGTACCACGCGCTCGAGTTCGCAGTCCGGGATCGCAACCTGGCCCGCTTCGATTCTCTCTTTGCCCAGCTCGACGTTCGAGCGGACCAGTATCTGGCGTGGCGCGCCGTGCGTGCCTACGCCTGGGGCAGCAGTGCGGATCAGGCCGCCATCGCTGCGCAACTCGAGGTGGCCGATGAGCTGACCATTGCGATCGCAGCGGCGCGCGTGGCGGCTCATGCACAGGAGTTCGCCGCAGCCGCCCGCATCGCCAGCCTGCTCTCTGAACCGCATCGGTCCAGAGGCTGGCGCG
>JAGTUV010000326.1 GCA_018224305.1 Gemmatimonadota bacterium | reverse complement strand
GGTTCGGGGGTGGGCCCGCAACGTGGTTCTGGGAGGGGCCCGCAACGCGGTTCTGGGAGGGGCCGTGACGTGAACTATGGGCCACACGTAGGTTCTGTCGGGCTGGGTAACGATCGACGTCTCTGGGCGCCGTCAGCTTCGAACCAGCCCCGATTTCAACTCGGCGCGGCTGACGGCTGACAGCGCCTGGCGCCGTGAGCCTCCCACCAGGTGGCGCTCGGTCGGGCGTGGATAACGGTTGACGTCGTCGCCGAGTTTTGCAAGCCGGCCCTCTTGCATTTCGCCATTCCTCGATATTAGCTTTCGACGGCAACTTAGCCCCACTCACAGCTGAACTGGACGCGATGGAGCGGACACAGAGCTGGCTGCGCTGGCTGTACATTGGCCGGCTGGTGGTGGCGACGGCGATCTTTGTCGCTGCCCTGACGCAGTGGTTCAGGCCTGACGGCAGCCCGTTCGAGACGCTGGTCGCGACCATCGCACTGCTCTCCGCGCTGGCGATGACGGCGTTCGGACTGTGGTGGGTCGAGCTGGGCGGACGGACGCCTCAGCGCAATTTTCTGTATATCCAGGTGCTGTTCGACGTTCTGCTGGTGACGGCAGCGGTGCACGTCACGGGCGGCCCGAACAGTCCCTTCCCCCCGCTCTACATTCTGGTCATTACCGCAGGCGCGCTGCTGTTGCCGCTGCCGGGCGGGATGCTGATCGGTGCGCTCGCGAGCATACTGTTCTTCGCGGACGTCGTCTTCCTGCACCCGACCGAGCCGGCGACCCAGGACTTCCTGCGGATCGTGCTGTTCTGCGTGATGGCCGTGGCGATGGCGGCGGTGGGCGACCGGCTGCGGCGGACGGGCACGGCACTGGGAGCGGTCGAGTCGGAACTGAGGAAGCTCAGGCTGGAGACGGGCGACATCCTGGACGGCATCGATACGGCTCTGGTGACGGTCGACGGCAGGGGGCGCCTGATGTACATGAACACCGCCGCGGTGAAGCTTCTCGGAATCGGCGCGGACGACATCGAGGTGCGCCCGGTTCTGGACGAACTGGAGCAGAGCGCACCGGGTCTGGGCAGGCTGATCAGGCGCACGGCCGCCACGCGCGTGCCGGTGGGCCGCTTCGAGATCCGCCGGACCACGGCGGAAGGCGCGCGCTACCTGAGTGTGCGCACGACGGTGCTCGATCGTGACGATGAGCCGACGGTTACGGCGGTGATCCAGGACATCAGCGAAGCGCGGCAGATCGATGACCTGCTACATCGCGCGGAGCGTCTCGAGGCGGTCGCCGCACTCGGTGCATCGCTGGCGCACGAGATCAAGAATCCGCTGGCATCGATCAGGAGCGCCGCCGAGCAGCTGGGCGGAACACGGTTGCGCGTGGAGGACCGGGACAAGCTGAACCTGTTGATCGTCTCGGAATCGGAGCGGCTCAGCCGACTGCTGACGGAGTTCATGGAGTTCAGCCGGTTCGACGCACAGCGCTGGTCGAGTGTCGATCTCGGACGCGTCGCTGGTGATGTCATTGATCTGGTAACGCGTCATCCGGACCGCTCCGGCGGCATGCGCATCGACTTTGCACGGCCGGACGTTGCCGTAGTGGTCGATGGCGATCATGACCTGCTGCACCGCGCGGTGTTCAACCTGGTCCTGAATGCGGTGCAGCACGCCGGGCCCGAGGGTGTCGTCACCGTCGAGGTCGACCAGCCGAACGGCGACCTGCCGGCGACGGTGGAACTGCCGGACGCGGTCCGGCTGCGTGTCCGGGATACCGGTCCCGGTGTCAGTGAGGAGGACATTCCCCGGATGTTCGATCCGTTCTTCACGAAACGGTCGGGCGGCACCGGCCTCGGGCTGGCGCTGGTCCATCGTGCGGTAGAAGCGCACCGGGGAACCATTCTGGTGGACAGTCCCGCGGGGGCGGGAGCGTGTTTCACGATCTATTTGCCGGCGCATGCCGGTCGGGAGCCAGGCGATGGCAGAGCGAACTGAAGCAGGCAACGGCGCCGCCCGTAGCGCGCGCGTCCTCATCATCGATGATGAACGCTCGATCCTCGACACCGTGCAGATATTGCTGCGGGGCGAGGGTTTCGAAGTGGAGACGATGCAGAACCCGCGCGAGGCGCTGGCACAACTCGACGACCTCGCACCCGACATCGTGCTGACGGACATCCGTATGCCGGGACTGAGCGGTCTCGAGGTACTGGCCGCACTGCGCGAGCACGATGTCGAGATTCCCGTCATACTGATGACCGCGCAGGCGTCGTTGCAGAGTGCCGTGCAGGCCGTCAACGAAGGCGCGTTCTACTATCTCCAGAAACCGTTCAGCAACGCCGAGCTCGTCGCGCTGTGCCGGCGGGCGGCCGAGTCGCGGCTGCTCACGCGCGAGAACAAGGCGCTGAAGCGTGAGATTCGACGCCGTGACGATTCCACGTCCGTCCGACCCGCCGGCCGGAACCGCGCGTTCGTCGATGTCGTGAAGCTCGCCGAAATGGTGGCACCGACGGACTCGACAGTGCTGATCACGGGTGAAAGCGGGACGGGTAAGGAAGTCGTCGCGCGCTACATACACCGATTGTCCGAGCGCGAGAACGGCCCGTTCATCTCGGTCAACTGCGGTGCGCTGCCGGAGAACCTGCTCGAGTCGGAACTCTTCGGGCACGTGAAGGGCAGCTTCACCGGCGCGCACAAGGACAAGGACGGTCTTCTCGTCGCAGCGCGCGGGGGCACGTTCTTCCTCGACGAAGTCGCCGAGATGTCGCCGGCACTTCAGGTCAAGCTGCTGCGCGCGATTCAGGAACGCGAGATCGTGCCCGTCGGCGCGACACAGACCGTAGACATCGATGTTCGTATCATTGCCGCGACGAACCGCGACCTCGATCAGGAAATTCGTCGCGGCACGTTCCGCAGCGACCTGTACTACCGGCTGAACGTCATTGCGCTGCACTTGCCGCCGCTGCGGGATCGTGAGGATGACATTGCCCTCCTGGCCGAGCATTTCCTCCGCCGCCTCGCCGCAGATACCGGGCAGGACATTCAGCTCAGCGAGGACGCAGTCTCGGCGCTCCAGCACTACGACTGGCCGGGCAACGTGCGCGAACTCGAGAACGCGCTCGAGCGGGCGGCGATCCTCACAAAGGGTTCGACCATCGCCCTCGACTCGCTGCCATCGCGGATCGTCGAGCCGGCGCCGTCACCGCTGATCTCCGATCGGCCCGCAGCCAACCCGACGCTCGAGCTGGTGGAGCGAGCGTACATCCTGTGGGTACTTCAGGCGGAGGGCGGCAACAAGGCGCGGGCCGCAGAAGTGCTCGGCATCGACCCGTCGACATTGTATCGGAAGTTGAGCCGCTACGAGTTGAGCGAAGCATGAACGAGAATGTGAAAGCCGACTGCAAAGTCTCGATCGTGATGCCCATCTACAATGAGGTGCGGACGGTCGAGTATGCGATACGCCGTCTGCGCACTGTGCCGCTCGATATGGAACTGATCTGTGTCGATGACGGGTCGCGCGACGGCACGCGCGACACCCTTGCCCGGCTGCACGGCGAGGGCCTCATTGAGAATCTGATTTTGCATGAGCGCAATCAGGGGAAGGGCGCCGCCGTGCGCCGCGGCATCCAGGCCGCGACCGGCGATGTCACGGTGATCCAGGACGCCGACCTGGAGTACGATCCATTCGATCTGCCTGCGCTGCTCCAGCCGATCGTCGAGAACCGCGCCGATGTGGTGTTCGGCAGCCGGTTCCTCGGCGGGCCTCACCGTGTGCTGTACTTCTGGCACAGTGTCGGGAACGGACTGCTGACCCTGATGTCGAACATGTTCACGGACCTGAACCTGACAGACATGGAGACGTGCTACAAGATGTCGCGGACCGGTCTGTTGAAGAGCCTGCCGCTCAAGACCGACCGCTTCGGCATCGAGCCGGAACTGACCGCGCGGTTTTCGCAGGCGCAGGCCCGCATCTACGAGGTCCCGATCAGTTATAACGGCCGCACGTACGCGGAAGGAAAGAAGATTGGATGGAAGGATGGTGTCGCCGCGTTCTGGCACATCTTCCGGGCGAACGTGCTGGATCGGAAGGCGCCCACGTACGATCGGGCGTTGGAGAAGGGACATGGTGAGCACGCGGGCGCGCACGCGCGCGTGTCGG
>JAGTUV010000325.1 GCA_018224305.1 Gemmatimonadota bacterium | reverse complement strand
GTCCGCCCGCGGGCGTGCCCGCGCCGGGCCGGACACCGGTTCCCACGCCGCCGGCTGGCAAGCCGCCGGTGACACCGCCGGTCCCGCCTGCGGGCGGACCGCCCTCCGGCCTCTGACGTCGAGCCGGCACTGACCGGCTGAATGATCACAAAAGGAGAGCCGCCCCGGAATGTGATACCGGGGCGGCTCTCCTGCGTGGACGGGCTCCGCACGCTCTGGCCGACAGCGGCCCGGCGGTCTACTCCATGCGAACAGCGAGGATCTCGGCGCCGCCCTGATGCAGCATGAACGATGGTGCGCGCTCACCCTCCACAGTGAACACCATGCGGATGCCTGAGCCGGCCGGCCCGAGGAACGTGTGATCGCCTGCGAAGCGCAGCGGGATCGGAGGTTGACCCGTCGCCTGACCCACGAGTCGCCCCCCCTCCACCCGCAGCTCCACCTGGAGCGGTACGGCCGGCGCGAGGTCGTACCTGCCGACGTAACGCAGGAGTGCCGCCTCATCGATCTCCACCTCGGCGGGTTGTTCCGCAACGGGTTCGGGCAGGCCGAGCATTGCCCGTGCAATGCGCCCGTGTACCTGGCCGGCGTTCGTCGGTCCGTTCGACAGCACCGCGATCGTGAGGTCCTCGCCCGGTATGTGCGACATGTACGAGTTGAAGCCGTTGATACCGCCGCCGTGCGCTACCGCGTCATGCTCGCCGATCTGCGTCATCATGAGACCGTACCCATATGCCTGCGAGCTGCCGCCGGAGAGTGCGGTCGGCGCCGTCATCGTGCCGTATGACGACGCGCCCACAACGTCGCCCGCGTGCAGCGCGCGGGCCCAGCGAATCAGGTCGCGCGCCGTGCTGCACAGTGCACCCGCCGCGCCCGGTGCGTTCATGCTGAGCGGCGCAGCATTCACGATCCTGCCATCCGCCTCGTCATAGCCGGACACGCGGTGGGGTACGACCCGGGAAACGTCGCAATAAAGCGTCTGCGTCAGGCCGAGCGGCTCGAACTGCGTGGTGCGCAGATGATCTGCGTATGACATGCCGGTCACACTCTCGATCAGCATGCCCAGCAGGTAATAGCCGGAGTTGTTGTACGCCCAGCGGCTGCCCGGCTGGAATTCCAGGGAGTCGGCCGCGAACAGCGCGAGCATCTCCTCATGTGTCAGATCGAGCCGGCTCCGGCTCCAGAACCGCTCGCCCAGACCGGTATAGCTCGGGATCCCGGACGTGTGGTTCAACAGCTGATGGACCGTCACGCTGCTGCCGGGACCGCGATAGTCGGGAAGATACTCCGACAGCGGCGCGTCCAGCCGCACGCGCCCCTCCTCGACGAGCTTCATCACGGCTGCGGACGTGAACTGCTTCGTGATCGAGCCGATGCGGAACACACTGCGGTCGGTCACGGCCACGCCATTCTCGACATCGGCGAGGCCGTAACCCCTCAGAACGATGGTGTCGCCTCCACGAACGACCGCGACGCCGAGGCCGGGTGCTCCCGAAGGGCCCATCGCGGCAGTGACTATCGAATCGATTCGCGCAACGAGTTCCGTGCGCGAGGGCGCCTGCGCATTCAGCGGTGCCGCAGACACGGCCAGCAGGATGCAGAACGGAATCAGCCTGAGTCGCATGATGGAGTCCTGTGATGGAGTTGGGAGTCGCGGTCCTCGTTGACACTACGGGTCAGCACGCGCCTGGATTCACCGGGGCTTGAGAGGAAAGGATAATTTCCGGCAGGTTGGTACGCAGGCCGGCTGAATGACAACAGGAGAGCAGCCCCGGGGGGAGACCGGGGCGGCACTCCTGGTATCGCCACCCGCGACGCTTGAACCAGCTACAGCCGGCTTCTGCTATCGGAGATCACCGCAACCAAGTATCTCGCCCAGCGCCTGCGGCGAGCGGTGCACGTTGACATGGTAGCTCTGCCCGGGGATCAGTTGCACTCCAACGAGCGCAGTGGCTGATGCAGTGCCGCCCGATCCCGGCCTCAGCGGCGGGTACGCTGCCGCATCGCCAACAATCCCGCCGCCGCTCCCGCACGTGCCCGTATGGATGTGCCAGGGATGTGTGCCACCCGACTGCCCGCCCGCCAGGTTGATCCCCACTGCTGTCTGACCGGACGCGGTGGCCGCACGCACGGTCGCGCGCACGTCGCTCCCGGACCGCGACTCCACCGTGGCGCTCCAGTCCCGCGGCTCGTACATGGGGACCGTCGCGCAGGCGCCAGCCAGCAGTGTCAACCCGACCACCTTCACCATACCCGCCCTCATGTCTCCTCCTCGTCTGGGTATCAACAGGTGCGTGAGGTGTGGTGCAGGTTCCGCACCCGTGACATGAAAAGCAGCGCCCGGCAGCCCTTCGACGGTCACGCCGGTCGGCGCTGCGACGGAGCCGGCGATCGAGCCGGCAATGTCACGAACGACTGCGCGCAGTGTGGGCGTGAACAGGTAACCCTGAATGCCCGCCGGCGAGTCCGCGTTGCCCTGCATCACGAAGTTCTGCGAGCGCAGGGCTCATTCCTGCGAATAACAGGACGAGCGGACTGCCCCCGGTCACATCCGAACCGAAATCCGGGGGATCAGCCGGGCCTATGCCCAGCCCGCAGGGCTCTGAATGCGGGCCAGCATGCCTTGCAGGGCGCCCGCATCCACGGGGCGCGAGAACAGGAAGCCCTGCGCGGAACCGGAGCCGAGACGCTCGAGGTGGCGCAGCTGCGCTGTGGTCTCGATGCCCTCGGCTACGGTGGAGATGCCGAGCCGCGCGGCAAGCGTGATGATGGTGCGGACGAGTTCCGAGCGATCGCTGCTGGAGCCCAGCAGACGGATGAAGGAGCGATCGATCTTGAGGCTGTCAATGGGCAGTGAGTGAAGATACGCGAGCGACGAGTAGCCCGTGCCGAAATCATCGATGCAGATACGCACACCCGCATCCCTCAGGCGGGCCAGCGTGCGGCCGGCCGTGTCTGCGTTGGACACGAGTGAACTCTCGGTGATCTCGAGTGAAAGAAGCGAGCCCGGCAGTCCCGTCGCACCGAGGATATCGAGGATGCCATCGGCGAGATCCGGCAGCGCGACCTGCCGGCTCGAGAGGTTCACCGCGATGTACGGACAGGTGCCGGGTGGACTGGACTCCAGCAGCGCCCGTCCCTGCGTGCATGCCTCGCGCAACACCCACCAACCGATGTTCACGATCATGCCGTTCTCTTCGGCAATGGAAATGAACTCGTGCGGCAGCAGCGAGCCCCGGCGCGGGTGTCGCCAGCGGATGAGCGCCTCGAGGCCCATGATCGTCTGATCGGGCAGCGCTACGATCGGCTGATAGTGCAGCGTGAACTCGCCGCGCGCGACAGCGCTGCGCATGTCCGTCTCCAGCTCGAGCAGATTGATCGCAGTCGTGTGCATGCTCGGCGCGAATACCGCCCAGCGGCCAGGACCCGCTTTCTTCGCGCGGTACATCGCAATGTCGGCGTTGCGCACCAGCTCACCCGGCTGCAGTTCGACACTGTCCGGATACGCGATGCCGATGCTCGCAGATGTGAACATCGTCTGACCCTGCAGCTCGAATGCGTTCGCCAGCTGCTGCTGGATGCGCTGCGCCGCACGCTGGGCGTCATTCCGCTGCGCGACGTCGAGCAGAATCGCGAACTCGTCGCCACCGAGCCGTGCGACCGTCTCGTGTGAGCGCACACACGTCGCCAGCGCTCCCGCCACACGCATGAGCAGCGCATCCCCCACGCCATGGCCGAGACTGTCGTTAATCAGCTTGAAGCGGTCGAGGTCCATGAACAGCACCGCACACCCATGCTGCGGCTCACGACGCCACCGTGAGAGCGCCGTGCCGAGTCGATCCAGAAACAGCGCACGATTCGGCAGGCCGGTCAGAGGGTCGTGAAGCGAATTGTGGCGGAGGCGCTCCTCCGCCTGCTTGCGCGCCGTGATGTCGTGAATGATGCCCTGGTAGCCGCGCACCTCCACCTCATCATCGATCCGCCTCGCCGCCGACAGCAGACACCACAGCTCTACTCCGTCCCTGCGCCTCATCCGCACTTCCACGTCGCGCGCGTAGCCTCGACCGTGCAACTCAGTCTGAAGACGATTCCAGTCGGCGGGCACGGCGAACAGAACCTCCAGCTGCCTGCCGTACAACTCGTCGATGCCGTACCCGAAGAGCTCGATCAGTGCCGCATTTCCCTCGACGATCGAACCGCTGCTGTCTGTGATGTACAGTGCGTCACGCGACTGCTCGAACAGCGCCCGGTACCGGCGCTCGCTCAGATGCACCGCGCGATCCTCCGACCTGCGCTTCGCCTCTGCCTGCTGCCGCTCCAGTGCATGCCGGATCGATCGCACCAGCAGTGTGTCGTAGACCTGATCCGTCAGAACGTACTCGTGCGCTCCGTGCTTCAGCGCTTTCAGCGCAATCTGCTCCTCTTCCGACGGCACCGTGACGACAACCGGCGTACCGGGCGCCAACGCCTGCACCAGTGCCAGCGCTGCCAGCCCGCCCGGCTCCCAGCCGAACAGGTTCAGCAGTATTGCATCCGCTTCATTGTGCTTGAGGTGACGCTCAGCCGCCTGTATGGTGCGCGCCGTCGCGACGTGGAATCCGGGCGCGCTCTGCGCATGCAGCATCCGCGTGAATCGCGAAATGCCGTTGGTGTCAGCATCGACCAGCAGCACCCGGACAGTCGTTTTGTCCATGGTCGCGTGGTCCGTTAGAGGTGTACGACGCCGGTCCATCGACGCAAAGTGGAAACCCGCACGGCGGTTCGGGGTGCACATGGCTGAATTACGTTGTGTGCCAATGCCTTCGTGGGCAGGCGGTGCGCCAGGGACGACGCCCGCAGCAGCATTGACCGACTACAGTGTACCATCGACCGGCGACGCATTTCCGTACACACACCGGGCACCAACGGGTTGCATGGAGTCCGAATATGCATTAATTTTACGCCAACTCTCGATCTGGACTTATCATCAATGGCGCTCCCGCTACCTTCCGGTCACCCGGTCACGCCCACACACATGGCGCAGGCGGGCTTACGCACGTTCTTCCGCATCGCCGCGTTGTGGAACCTGAGTGTGGACGAACAGGTCACGCTGCTGGGGTCTCCGGCGCGATCGACGTACTTCAAGTGGAAGAAGGAGGGGGCGGAGTCGCTGCCGCGGGATGTACTGGAGCGCATCTCGTACGTGCTGGGGATCTACAAGGATCTCCAGCTGCTGCTGCCGGACGAGGCGGCGGCGGACGGATGGGTCCGCAGGCCGAACGAGGCACTGCCGTTCGGCGGACGGAGTGCACTGGCTCGCATGCTGTCGGGCAACGTGTCGGACCTGTACGAGGTGAG
>JAGTUV010000324.1 GCA_018224305.1 Gemmatimonadota bacterium | reverse complement strand
TGGTCGAGCACCGGAACATCATCGGGTAGGCAGTGTCGGGTAGGCAGTGTCCGCATCGGGTAGGCAGTGTCCGCGCGGCGCTCGGACAGTCCTCGTCGCTTCGCTCCTGCGGAACTCGCGGTCGGGTGGCGGTGTCCGCCCGGCGCTCGGACAGTCCTCGTCGCTTCGCTGCGCTGCGCTCCTGCGGAACTCGCGGCGGGCGGACACCGCCGATCCTCTGCAGTGGGGCGCGGGAAGGGGAGGGAACGGCGGCCGAAAGGCGCCCGTGACCGTCGACGTGTGCGTGTGGCCTGCCACCTGACCGTGCACGTGCCCCCGCCCATGGTTCACGTGATCCGTCCGTTGATCCCTCCCCGTCCCCCTTCCCGTCATCCATCGTGAGCGCCAGGACGGTGTGCAGTCGATGGACTGCCGTTAATTTGACGGAGCTTATTACCAGCAGGCGGAACGGAGATCAATGGGACGAATTGTCGGATGGCTGCTCCTCGCGCTCGCCGGATTCATGTTGGTCGGCTATCTGGGCGCCGATGTTGAGGGCGGTAGTGCACTGTTCGCACTCCTGATCACGGTACTGCTGCCAGCCGCCGGCGGCGTAGCTCTCCTGACCGGCCGCGTGCGTGGCTTTGCGCCCGCACCCCGCAGGGCTGAACTGCGGCAGCAGACCCTCGAAGCCGAACTGCTCCGCATTGCAGGCGCACGCGGAGGGAGGCTCACGATTGTCGAGGCCGTCACGGAACTGGCCGTGACGTCGGACGACGCGAAGCAGGCACTCGACGCACTGGCGGTCCGAGGCCTCGCCGACTTCCACGTGACGGATTCCGGCGTCGTGGTCTACGTGTTCCATGATCTCGAGCATCTCGGCGACAAGTCCGACGCGCGTGGGCTCCTCGAATGAAGCCGCTCGAGACCCGCTACCCGTGTCCGGTCTGCCTGGGCGCTAAAATGGAAAAGGTGCGGCTGCCGGTGAAATCGCTCACCGGTACCGGTGCCCCGCCAGGTGGTAAACGGCACACTGCACAAGCGGCGGCCGAGGCACAGTCGCCGATACTCACCCTCGATCACTGTCCGCGCTGCGGCGGCGTGTGGTTCGAGGCGGGCGAAGTGCAGCACCTCCGTAGAGTCGATCCGACATTGCTCTGGCATCAAATCGTGCAACGTGAGGGCGTGCACATGATGCAGTGTCACAGCTGTCGCACGCACATTCCGCGCACGGCCGATGCGTGTCCTGCATGCAGATGGCATGTCGAACTGGACTGTCCGGTCTGTGACAGCCCGATGCGCGTGTCCGCTCAGACCGGAATGCAACTCGACTTCTGTGCACACTGTCGGGGCGTCTGGTTCGACCACGACGAATTGACGGAAGTCTGGAAGATGGAAGTGGATGCTCTCGTGAAGCGGCGTGGCTCACGTGCCGTGGGCGGTCGCGGCGAGCGCGCCCTGGACACGGCCGGTGACGTGCTGCTGCTCGACGTGCTGCTGTACGACCCCTTCGTGATGTACTACGGCATCCACGCGGCAGGGCACGTCGCTGGTGCAGCCGCCGACGTGCTCGCGGGCGCGGGGTCCATCGAGGTCATCGGTGAGGTCGCCGGCGCCGCGGGAGATGTTGCGTCCGGGCTGTTCGAAACGGTAGTCGAAATCATCGCGGGTATCTTCGGATAGGATCGGATCGGCGGTGTCCGCCCGGCGCTCGGACAGTCCTCGTCGCTTCGCTCCTGCGGAACTCGCGGCGGGCGGACACCGCCGATCCTCTACGGTTTGGCGCGGGGACCGGAGGGAGGGGAGTGCCCTTCGTTCTCTCTACCTTCCCAATTCCCCTGTTCACCGTTCGACGAGACGGGCGAGCAAGTCCTGTTTCCGGCGCACGCGCGGCTGAAGCTCGGCATCGGCGTCCTTCCACAACTCGACGAACAGGCCCGCGTACTTCCGTGCGTTCTCGATGTCACCGACGCTCTCGTACAGTTCCGCAACATTCTCGTATGCGATTGCGAGTTCCCATGCATCGTTCCCGATCCGATCCATTGCGGCCCCGTCGATATAGCCTCGATAGTACGCGATCGCCGAGTCCGGCATCTGCGCTGCGCGGAATGCCATCCCGAGCATGGTGAGGCCGCAGTACTCGCAGCCACCAGCATTTGCGGTGTTGCGGAATGGCTCGATCGCATCCTTCGGGCGGTCTTCGGCGAGCGCGATCCAGCCATCGACCTCGAAGCGCAACCAGCCGTTGTCCATGCGGCGTTCGGCCGGCAGTGCATCCCATTCCGCGACCAGCTGTCTCGCCCGTGCCGGTTGTCCTGCACCGGCATAGGCCCGCGCCGTGCCCAGGTATGCGCGACTTTCCGGAGAAGACTGTCTCCACACCTCACTGGCCACGAGCGCATCCAATCGCCGGAGTGCGACATCATGTCGTTGCAGTATCCACCCATCGATTCCGGCCAGCAGCTCCTCCCGCCCCATCTCGATGTCACTGGCACCTCGGGCGCGGTTCGCTGAGAACGCATCCGTGTACAACCTGCGCGCCTCGCCTGCCTTCCCGCGCATCAGTGTCAATGCCGCCAGCGTAAACGTGGAGCGTGCACGCCACGTGTCCGAATCGCGGCTGTCCGCCACCAGCTCGGTCAGGATGCGTCGGGCCTCTTCGTAGTCGCCTTCAGCCTGCGCGAGGCCGGCGGCGAATGCGCGATGATCGCGCTGCTCGGGGAACCGCATGGCGGCCTGCGCGAGCAGGGCACGTGCCCTGTCCGCATTGCCGCGACTGTACTCGGTGATGGCGAGATTCGTCCAGGTACCGGGGACGAAGGAATCGACGGCGATGGCGCGCTCATAGTACTCGACGGCACGATCAACATCCCGGATCCGGTTGTATGTGAGCGCGATATTGTTCAGTGCAGCATGGTCGTCGGGATGAATGTCCAGCAGTGAGCGGTACGCATTGATGGCAGCCGCATGCTCGAGCGTCACATTGAGGTGATAGAACGCGATCGTGTGGTACCGTTCGCGATCCGTAAGCCGGTCACGCAGATCGTAGGCCTTGCGTGTCGCATGCCTCAGGCTGTCCAGGCCGGCATTCGTGTTGTTGAACCCGACAGCGAGCTTGCGCCATGCCATTGCGAACATGCTGTCCTCCGCTACTGCCGCCTGCAGCAGCCGGATGCCGCGATCGTAGTCTCGCTCCAGCCCGAGCGCATGCGCGCCCTGCGTGTACAGCTGGAGCGCACGCAGCGACGATGTGGTGACGGCTTCGAGCCGGGCGTTCGAGCGCACGGTGCGCAGGGATTCGCCGATGCGCTCGCGCAACTTGCGCGACATGCGGTCGATCGCCGGGATCACGTCGGCGTCGCCATTGGCGGTCTCGCGATGCGATACCAGCAGCTCGCCCGTGCCCGCATTGATGAGGCGGGCCGTGATGATGGCGCCGGATCCGGCCGGCGTGATCTCACCCTCCAGCACCGCCTTGGCGCCCTCCCGGATCGCGACCTCGCGCGCGACCGCGCTCGTCAGTCGTGTGTCCCGTGCGTGCCCCATGCGCTGCAACACGTCTCCGACGAAGTTCGCTTCCAGCACGGTGAGCACTGACGACTGCGACAGGTCGACGCGCAGTGCCTCAGTGACGGCGGCCGCAGTGATCGTATCACCCGTGGCGTGCTCCAGTTGTGCGATGATGATCTGGTCCCGAACCTCGAGTGCGCCGGAAGAGAGCAGCGACGCGAAGCCCGGTACGCCGGCGTTACGCAGGCCCACATAGCCGCCGGCTGTGACGCCGAGCAGCAGGAACGCGACGATACCGGCGAGAACCGATCGCTGCCATGTCAGGAAGTAATGAGGTCGCGAGGGCGTCAGCAGCGAGGAGGAGGAGCGTCCGCTGTCGTCGCCATACGTCGTGCGTCCAGTCGAGTCGAGCCGGTCGATGCCGGGAACCAGCGTGGGGTCCGCCGGACCGTCCGAACGCCGTGGACCCGCTGACTGACGGGGCAGTCCCTCCTGTACGAACGCCGTCGCCAGCACGATCGGCAGTCCGATCAGAAACAGCACGATGGCGAATCCGGGCACCCAGCCAGGCAGCCCTATGCGGTCGGTCAACTCCGCGATGATCTCATAGATCGCCCACGACCCGAACAGATAGATGCCGAGGACCTGCCAGAGGGAACGGCGGTGCATCTCGGTGATGAGCATTTTGAGTCGCTGCATGGACAACCGGAGGCTTGGGGGACCGGCCCGCGCGGGGACCTGTCCCAAGATGCGTCAGATCCTGTGCCGCTGCAAGCGGCTTGACCTGCCGGGCATACGTTCGGTGCGCCTGCCGTGTCACCCGGACGTGTTCACCGGCGTGCTGGCCGGCGTGCTCACCAGGTGAATTCGGTGGCTGCCGTGCGTGCAATGAGTTCGCCGTGCAGCTCGACCGCAGTGTGTTCCGGCAGGTACGGTACGGTCAGGCCGCCGCGGGCGCCCGCCGTATCGGCATGGATCCGCGACATGCCCGTGCGTATATCGAACGGATTGCGCTGCAGCGCGGGCACCTGCACGCGATTGAAGCGAGCGATCCGGGTCGAATGCGTCAGCGCGCCGTCGCGCACGACAATGGCGTCACGCGTAAGCGACCAGGCGAGGTAGTCAGCTCGCAATCGTGCGCGGATGCCCACGAGCGTCACGAGCACGCCGAAGATCGCGAGAGCCCAGGCCTGCACTGCGAGGTATGCGGCGCCGGAGAGGAGCAGTGGCCAGAAGAGCGAGCCGCGCAGCATGCGGCCGAACGCACGCGGATGCACCGGCCGCCATTCGAGGCTGTCGATCGTGAGACCCGGATGCAGCTCATTGAGCAGCGCGGGCAGGTCGGCGGCGTGCATGATGGGTGCTATCGGCTCGCGCTGCGGCGCGTCCGCCGCGATGCCGCCGGCCGTCTCGACCGTCACCATGCGCCGGCTCAGCACCCGGTGCAGCAGGCTGTCGCGCACGATGATCGTCTGCACGCGCCGGAGCGGTATCGTGGCACTCACGCGCGTGAACAGCCCGTACTCCGTGAACAGATCGTCACCCACGCGCTCGAGGCGAAAGTCGTAGAGACGCACCACGGCCCAGACCGTGGAGAGCAGGCGGATGAACAGCAGGATCGCGAGCACCGCCGCGAGCACGTAGAGCGCGCCCCGCACCACCGGTACGTCGCCGCCCCCGAGCCAGCGCGTCGCCACACCCGCGAGCGCTTCGTTCTCCGTCTCGAACATCTGCTCGATGATGCGTGTCGTCACGCCCGTCTGCTCGAGCAGCGCCAGCGCGCCGAAGATCAGCACCATCCCCCGATTCTCGATGAAGCCTGCCACGATCAGGTCGTGCGGCTTCAATGACAGCAGCGTTCGTCGTGCCGGCACGAGTGCCGGTTCCGCGCGATCCGCCGGCCGGTCCCCGGCAGGGAGAATATCCGGCCGGTCCGCAGCAGCGAGAATGCCCGGCCCCTCCGCGGCCGGCCAACCCCCGGGCCGGTCCACGGGCGAGGCCGGCGAGTCCGTCAGGTCCGGCCGGCTGGTCACACCAGCGTCAGTCATCGCCGACGATGCTGCTTTAGACGTGGGTTCGACCGACGATCGCGCGGTGCCCGTACGACCGCCGGCCTGCAGCACACGGGCGCGCATCTCGTCGAGCGCGGCGACGGGCAGCACGCGCAGCGTCGCCTCCGGTTCGGCGCCGCCCCCTGTCTGCACGTAGACTGCGACCACGCCCAGCATCCGGTGCAGCGGGTTCTGCGACGCGTCGAGGTTCTGAATGCGGGTGTACGGGATCCGTCGCTCGTTGCGTGTCAGCAGTCCGGAACGGACGACGAGATCTCGATCGTCGTAGTAGTACCGGTACCGCGCATAGCGGACAATCGACGTCAGTAACAGAATGCCGGCGATGCCGGCGATCGGGAACAGGATGAACGCGAGTGTGCCGTCCTGTCCTCGCGTTGTGAACATCAGCACGATCAAGGGCAACACCATGCGCGGCAGCCACCGGGCAGCCTCGAACAGCACCGTCAGCGGGTGCAGCCGCCGCTCAGATGATGTCGTCGTCATCCGCCTGCAACAGATGCTCGCGGATCGCCAGCGCCCGCTCGTGCGACAGTCCGTGCAGTCGCACCAGGGCGTAGCGCGTCCCGGCGGTGTATACGCTCAGCGTGCCGAGGCCGTGCATGCGCTCGAACGGTCCCTGCGATACATCACTGTGCTGGATCCGTGAGCGCGGCACGTCGATCACGCTCCGCCACAGCACGCCGCGCCGGATCTCGAGTGCGCGGGGATCGAGCCGGTAGCTCGCATACCGGTATGCTACGGCCGGCCACCATAAACTCGACCACGTACCCGCCACCAGGATGAGGACCGCCGCTGCGACCACAGGTACGGTCGGCAGTTCGGCGAGCAGCACTGCGAAGAGCGCGGCACCCGTCAGCATCACTGCGTACACCGCCGACTGCACGGCCGCCACCCGCCGCTGGTATGGGACCCAGCGCGGATCGAGACGGTGCACGACACCGTCGGCAGGAGTGCCGGGCGCGACCTTCGGATCGGGCGCGTTGCTCGGATCGGGCGCGACCCTCGGATCGGGCGCGACCCGCGCGTCCTGCACCGGCGGAGTCTCGGGTTCTTCCATGCGCCGAATATGGCACCACGGGGTTCGCGGGGCGAGCGTCAGCGTTCGCAGCCGATGCCGGGCGGCTTGTCCCACACTCCTTGTCAGCTTAGGGGACGTGCGTTATCGTGTCGCCTAACCTCATTAGGAGACTGCGACCATGACCGGATCCGCCGAACTGCTGCCCGGAACGCTCGACGTACTGATCCTGAAGTCCGTATCGCTCGGGCGGCTGCATGGCTACGGCGTACTGCTGCGGATCGAGCAGATCACCGGCGGAGCGCTCCAGATCCAGCAGGGCGCGTTGTACCCGGCGCTGTACCGGCTGGAGCATCAGGGCATGCTGAAGAGCGAGTGGGGCGTGTCGGACAACAACCGTCGTGCGAAGTACTATCAGTTGACGGCGGCGGGCCGGCGACGGCTGGGCGACGAAGTGGACAGCTGGAACCGACTGGCGGCGGCGATGAAGCTGGCGCTGTCTGCACGGCCGCAGGAGGGTTGATCATGAGCATGTGGTCGCGTGCGTCTTCGCTGGTGCGCGGCCGGTGCCCTCGCGGTCGGCGGGGCGGCGCTCGGCGTTCTCGGCGCGTGGATACTGTCGCGCGTTCTGAGCGGCATGGTGTACGGCGTAACCGTCCGCGATCCGGTCGCGTTCGTCGCCGCACCTGTCGTGCTGTTGATGGTGCGACGGTCATTGTCCGGGAGCGCTTCGTGCACTACGATGAGGTTCGGATAGAGTCTCCCGCCGTGCCGGCAGCGCGCCGGCCAGGAGGGCATCATGACGAACCGCGCCGCACTCCGTCCCATCCCCCTGTTGCTGATGACGGTCGCGACCGTCGCGTGCGGCAGTGATGCGATCGCGCCCGATCCGGAACCGGCCACGGGCTGCGCTGCCGCGGGCGGTGTAACGCACACCGGCACCATCGCAAGCACTGCATGGCGGACGGCCGACAATCCGCATTCCGTTCCCGGCCCGCTGAGCATCACGGGCACGCTGTCGATCGAGCCCGGCGTACTGATATGCGCCGGCGCGAACGCGGCCATCACACTGACATCGCCGGATGCGACGATCGACGCGCGCGGCACCGCGGCCGCGCCCATTGTGTTCACCGCTGCCGATCCCGCTGAGCCCTGGGCGGGGATTCATGCGTCCGTGGCGTGCGCGACTGCGCCGTGCACGGCGGCGGAGGGCGTGATCAGCAATGCGCGCATCGAGTATGCGCGGCAGGGGATCGTGGCGGGCGATTTCGTACGGGTGGACAGTGTCCATTTCCGTCACATCCGCTGCACCGCCGCGCGCGTGGTACACATCGCGCGTTCGGTCGTGGACAGTGCGGGGCAGGACGGCTGCCCGGCCGTCGAGATCGGCATCGCCGCGAGCCGCGGCGGGATCGACACGTTCGAGGATGTAGTGATCCGCGGGTCGGGTGGCGACGGGCTGCGCGTGCAGGCGTTCGGTCCTGGAGGCGGCGGCAGTGCGACCGGCTCCGTGGAGATCCTCGGTGGCCGTATCGAGGGCAGCGCCGGTGTCGGCCTCCGCTTCTCGATGCTGTATCGTGAGGGCAACGTGTCCGCGGCGCGGCCCGTCCGCATTGTGGGCAGCGGCAATGAGCCTGTGTGGGCGCCGTTGGAAGCCGTTGCGATGATCTGGCCGACGATCGGGGCGCAGAACGACCTGCGCGGAAACGCGGCGGACACTGCCGTGATCTGGGGCAATCTCGTCGGCGTCAGCGAAGTGGTCCTGGGTGGCACCGTGGTATGGCAGCCGCGCACCGCCCTGGTCGAGTTCGGCATTCGCTGGGGCGATGACGTCGAGGTCCGGCTCGAGGCCGGCTCGCGCCTCGACCTGCGCAACGACCTGATCTCCACAGGCCGCTTCGTCGCGCGTGGTACGTCGAATTCACCCGTAACCATCACCGGTGCCGGCGTTATCCGCCTCGAGTGTGATCCCATCGGCGGCGGCTGCAACCATGGCTCGCGCATGGTCAACACGCGACTCGATGGTGTTCACTTCGTGAGTCATCAATACACCGTGCTCGACAGTGTGCACGCGCGACGCGTTCGTCTCGTGATTGGCGGCCCCGCGTCGCGCGTCACGAACATCACGGTCGAGGACGCACTCGGACCGGCGTTCGACCTGTACTCCGACGTTCGCGTCTCCAACTGCGCCGTGCGCAACAATGCGTTCTACGGCATCATCGTGTACGAGTCTGCTGCGAATGCCACGATCCACAATTGCGATTTCGAGGCGAACCGCAATGCCGGTGTGTGGAACGTCGGCAACGCGCCGCTCGACGCACGCTTCAACTGGTGGGGCGATGAGCAGGGACCGTTCGGCTCGAATGGAGATGGTGTGCAGGGCAGTGTGAACTACGAGCCGTTCCTCCAGGCGCCGCCCGAAGCCGGCGTCAACCTCTGGTATTGAGCTGACGTGAGCGGTACGTATCCCGGCAGGGGATGACGTCCCGCCCGCTGCACTCGCGCGCTCGAAGGCCTGGAGGAGGCGCGGTCACGCGAGCGGCGTATTCAACCGCGTGAACGGCGCCTCCCCCGTCAGTGGATCAGAGCACCAGTGCCAAAATGATCCCGCCGAGCACTATCGCGCCCACCAGCCACCAGAAGTTGCGCGGCGTAGTGACGTCCTGAGCTGCCTCATCGAAGTCGGCCGGCGCACGCAGCGTAGCGGCATCGATCGCGCCCGCTGTCGTGTTGCGCGGGTTCAGGTCCACCGTCGGAACGGGCGTCTCTGCCGGCACGGCCTCGGCCGTCGCAGCCGACTCGACCGTCGTGGCCTCGACCGGGACTGCCTCGCCCGCCTCGCGCGGGGCTTCCTGGGCCTGCACGGCAGTGGCGCAGGCGAACAGCATGGCAAACGTAAGGATTTTTCTCATCGTGACCTCAGGGGTCGGGGGTGATCTCCGGCGGCCTGTCCGCACGAGAGTGCCCGTCTACACGCAAGGATCAGCCCAAGGGGGCGGCCGTGAGCCCCGGGGCCTGCCCCGCCCCTCCCGCTTTCGGCTGTTTCGTGCTATCATGCCTGCCCCACGATCCCCATCAGCACCGAGGCCAGCCATGAACGCACGCATCCGAACCGTGTTCGCCACGGCAACCATCGTCCTCGCGGCAGTGTCGACGGTCGATGCGCAGACCCGACCCATGACGTTCCTCGACATGCAGCACATGCGTTCGGCAGGCGCGCCGACGCCGAGCCCGGACGGACAATGGCTGCTGTACACCGTCGCGGAGCCCGACTGGGTCGAGGCGGATCGGCAGACGGATCTGCACCTGGTTTCGCTACGCGATGGCTGGCCGTCGTCGCGGCAGCTGACGTTCACGAAGGACAAGAACGAGCTGTCGCCTGCGTGGCTGCCGGACGGCCGCTCGTTCCTGTTCCTGTCGAACCGCGATGCCCCCTCGTCGAGCGGGAACCGCATGCAGCTGTATGTCATGCGTTACGATGGGGGCGAGGCCCGCAAGGTCACGGACGCCGCGGACGGTGTGTCGAACTTCGAGATCAGCCGGGACGGCACGTGGCTGGTGTATCGCAGTGGCAAGTCGGGCGAAGAGCAACTCTACCGTGTGCCGCTGGCGTCGCTCGACAGTGCGAAGCCGGAGAAGCTCACTTCGCAGGTGGCGGGCGTCGGCAGCTGGGAGTGGGCGCCGGACAGCCGCCGCATCTACTTCATCACGGCCGATACCGTGGATGAAGACGACAAGCAGCGTCGCGAAAAGAAGTTCACGGTCGACATCCGCAACATGGAAACTCCGCTGTCCAGCCTGTGGGCGATCGACTTCGGCCCGGTGCAGGTCACGCGTCTGACACGCGACACAACGATTACCGTGGCCGGCTTCACGGTCTCGCCGGACAGCCGCTGGGTCGGCTTCCGCGGCACGTCGGCCGACCGCTACGCGCGCAACATCACGGAGCAGGGCATCAACACCGACCTCTACCTGATGGAGGTCGCAACCGGACGGATCGAGCGCCTCACGGACAACGAGGAAGTCGGTGAGAGCGGGCCGGAGTTCTCGCCGGACGGTCGCTGGGTCGCGTTTGTCGGGCCCGACGATCTCACGCGTTACACGATGACAAACCGCCGGCTCTACATCCGGCCGGTTGCGGACCGGGGCGGGCAGTTCCGCAAGCTCGGCTCGTCGTTCGACGGCGATATCGGCATCAGCTTCTGGTCGCCCGACTCGCGCACGATCTACTTCAATACCGGCATCCGCGCGACACGGCAGTTCATGGCGCTCGACATCGAGCGCGACCAGGTGCGACAGGTCACGCAGGAGCGCGCATCACTGTCGGTGGAACGCGATGAACAGACGGGCGTCGTGCTGATCACCTATCAGGATCCGAAGACGCCGACCACGCTGTTCACGGTGCCGTCGCTCGACCGCGTCTCGAACCGGTCTGCATGGCGTCAGCTCATCGACGTCAATCCGCAGGTGCGCGAGCTCGCGCTCGGCGAGGAGGAAGAGATCACGTGGACGTCGACCGACGGCAAACAGGTCGGCGGTGTGCTCATCAAGCCGGTCGGCTACCGTGAGGGCCAGCGCTACCCGCTGATCGTCGCAATCCACGGCGGCCCCGCGTCCGCCGATGTGCTCGGCTTCAACGGCGGCTACGGCTCACAGGTCTACGCCGGTGACGGCTACGCCGTGCTGCGGCCGAACTATCGCGGCTCGACGAACTACGGCGAAGCGCACAAGACGGACATCGTCGGCAACTACTTCGAGCCGGGATACCAGGACATCATCAGCGGCGTGGACCATCTCATTGCGCAGGGCATTGTTGATGGCGACCGCATGGGCGCCCTCGGCTGGAGCGCCGGCGGCCACTGGTCGAACTGGATCCTCGTTCGCACCGATCGCTTCAAGGCCATCAGCTCCGGCGCCGGCACGTCGAACTGGATCTCGATGTACGCGCAGAGCGACGTGCAGCGGAACCGCCAGTTCTACCTGGGTGACGATCTGCCGTATGACAACTTCGACGCGTACTGGGAGCAGTCGCCGCTCAAGTACATCCGCAACGCGAAGACCCCGACAATGATCCATGTGGTGGAGGGCGACCCGCGCGTGCCGAGCCCGCAGTCGGTCGAGCTGCACATGGCCCTGAAGAAGATCGGCGTGCCGACCGAGCTGTTCATGTATCCCGGGAACACGCACGGTATCCCGGATCCGCGCAACCGGCTCGTCAAGTCCGTCGCCGAGAAGGCCTGGATGGATTATTACGTGCTGGGTAAGGGAGAGAACTTTGCGTGGCGTGACGTATTGAGGACGCTGCAGGCGGAGGCGGAGGCGGCTGCTGTTACGGACGGGGACTTGAACTAGAGCGGGCGCGGGAGCGGGCGCAGGAGCAGGAGCAGGAGCAGGCGCTGGAGCGGGAGCAGGAGCGGGCGCGGGAGCGGAGCGTGTTCGGGGGCGTGCTCCCGACCGATCCGACCTCGGACACGCTCCCGCTCCCGCTCCCGCGTTCGTTCAACGCTTTACTCCACCTCCCCGGACGGTCGGATGTTTGCGTTCAGCCGGAACAGATTCGTCGGATCGTAGCGGTCCTTGACGGCGACGAGACGTGCGTGGTTCTGCCGGTAGTTCCTCTGGATGGCCTCCGCGGTGTGGTCGGGCTCGAGGTCGTTGACGTAGAAACCGTGCGTGAAGCGCTCGAGCGAACCGAAGTATTCGCGCGTAGCCTGCATGTGCGTAGAGGCATCGTGTGCCACCGGCCAGCCGGACACCGTGATCATGTTCGCGAAGATGTCGCGTTGTGAGAATGCGGTCGCATCGGAAGGCACGCGCGAGATCGCGCCGCCGCCCACCTGGAAGAAGATCGATGTCAGGCGTGACGGGTGTGCGGGAAACCCATCGACGATCGCCGCGGCCAGATCGCCGCCGAGACTCGGGATGAAGCCGCCCTTCAGGTAGAGCCCCTGCGCGCGCGGGTCCGTCCAGTCGCCGGAGCGCTGGAGCACGGTGTAGTCCATCGACCGCACGGTGTCGGATATCGGCGTGCCGAGCGCGCGCACGGGTGCCACCAGCTGATCGACATCGTTCGGCTCACCACAGAAGCACACGTCCAGCACGACCATGCCGGGTGCGTCGCCTGGCGGCTGCACGAGCGCGAAGCCGAGGCTCAACTCATCGGGCATCACCGGGCCGTACTCGCCGTATAGCAGGAGGGCGTCGCGAGCCTTCGACATGGGGAACACGATTTCGCCTGCAATCACCTGCCGCCGCATCGGGTGCAACTGAAACTCGAACGACGTGACAATGCCGAAGTTGCCGCCGCCGCCGCGCACGCCCCAGAACAGGTCCGGGTTCTCGTCAGCGCTTGCACGCCGCAGCTGACCGTCCGCGGTCACGACCTGCACGCTCTTCAGGTTGTCGATGGCCAGACCGTACTTGCGCGCGAGCCGGCCGAAGCCGCCGCCCGTCACCAGACCGCCAACACCGGTGTGCGATACCGTGCCGAGCGGCGTCACGAGTTCGTGCGCCATCGACTCGTGGTCCACTGCACCGAGCAGGCTGCCGCCCGTCACCCATGCCGTACGCGCGACCGGATCCACGCGAACGTCGCGGAAGAGCGACAGATCGATCATCATCCCGCGGTCGCACGTGGACTGGCCGGAGAAACTGTGGCCACCGCATTTCACCGCGAGCAGCAGGCCGCCGTGATCCTGCGCGAAGTTGACCGCAGTCTGGATGTCAGCCACCCCCGTCGGCTGCACGATCAGCGCGGGCCTCCTGTCGAACGACGGATTCAGGATGTTGCGCGCTTCACCGTAGCCGTCATCGTTCGCCAGCAGCAGTCGTCCGCGCAGCTGGTCCCGCAGGGCTGACAGCGCGCCTTCACTGAGCGTGACCGTACGGCCGTTGCCCGTGACGGCTTCGACATCGAACAACCGCCGGCGACTCGAGGGAAGAACGGATGCGAACGCGGGATGCGGCGAAAGCGACAGCACTGCCGCACTGGCCGCGGCCGACTGGAGAAACGCGCGACGTTTCATGGGACACTCGACGGAAGGGGGAGAGCCGAGCTTCTGTCACTCCACGATGCCACCGCCCGCTTCCCCTCACAAGCCCCGACCGGCCATGCAACCCCCTGGTCCCGATTTCGAGTACCCTCCCACATCTGTTCCCAAAGAGGGCAGTCCCTGCGACATTACCAGCACCGGGCCGTTGTGGTTGGCCCGAGCACGCACGCGCACCCATTTCCGCTCCCGCATTCGTCGGAAAAAGATCATGCGATATCTGCTGCTCCTGCTGTTCCTGATCCTGCCTGGTGCAGTCCACGCGCAGGCGGGCGACCCGGCTGACGCCGGCCATCCCGCCCCCCCGGTGGTGGCGGCGGTGCCCGCGACGTCGGTGATCCGTATCGACGGCGTGCTCGATGAGGGCGTATGGCAGACTGCACCGGCCGTCACGGAGTTCACGCAGATCGTGCCGGAGGAGGGGGCCGCCGCCACGGAGCGGACGGAGGTCCGTTTCGCGTTCAGTGCTGATGCGCTCTACATCGGCGCGCGGATGTATGATCGCAGCAGGCCGATCACGCGGCTCGGCCGGCGCGACGGCTCGATGGCGGCGTCGGACTGGCTGACGATCATCCTGGACACGTACCACGACCATCGCACGGCGTTTGGCTTCGAGATCAACCCGTCGGGCCTGCGCCGTGACCAGACGCGGTCGGACTCGGGCGAGGACGACTCGTGGGATCCGGTGTGGGAGGCTGCGACGCAGATCGATGAGGAGGGATGGACGGCGGAGATACGAATTCCCTTCAGTCAGCTGCGGTTCAATCCATCAGCCGCGCAGGTATGGGGCATACAGATCGAACGGCAGATTGCCCGCAACCGCGAGTTCGCCGTGTTCTCGTTCACGCCGACCACGCAGCCGGGCGGCATTCCGCGGTTCGGTCACCTGGAGGGTCTGGGCGAGCTGACGACGGGGAAGCGGCTCGAGCTGCTGCCGTACTCGGTGCTGCGCGGCGAGTCGATCGACCGCGGCGACAATCCGTTCCGCGACAATCGGGAGGTCGGTGTTTCCGTCGGTGCCGACGCGAAGTACCGCGTCACGTCGGATCTCACCCTCGATGTCACGGTGAATCCGGACTTCGGCCAGGTAGAGGTCGATCCTGCACAGGTCAACCTCACTGCGATCGAGACGCTGTTCCAGGAGAAGCGGCCGTTCTTCGTCGAGGGCTCGGAGATCTTCAACTTTGGCGCGGGCGGCGGCAACAACGTGTTCTATTCACGGCGCATCGGTCGCGCGCCGCAGATCCTGCCACCGTCGCAGCGTCGTGATGTGCCGGAAGCGACGCGCATCCTGGGTGCGGCCAAGCTCTCGGGCCGCACTGCAGGCGGCTGGTCGATCGGCATGCTGAACGCGCTCACCGATCGCGAGCACGCGCTGTACATGGCAGTGGATGACGCCGAGCTGCGCACCACCGCGGAACCGCTCTCGAACTACTTCGTCGGCCGTCTCCGTCGCGACATGCGCGCCGGCCTGAGCACAGTGGGCGGTATGCTGACGATGGTGCACCGCGACCTCGACACGGATCCGCTGCGTGCGAGCTTGCGTTCCGCTGCATACACCGGCGGCATTGACTTCCGTCACGAGTGGGCGGAGCGTACGTGGTCGCTCACCGGCTTCCTCTCCGGCAGTCACGTGCAGGGGAGCCCGGAAGCGATACTGATCGCGCAGCGCTCGCCGTGGCGCTACTTCCAGAGACCGGACGCCGATCATCTGGATCTCGATCCGACGCGCACAGCGCTCGCCGGCCTCTCGACGCAGGGCACGCTTCAGTACCGGCGCGGACGGCACTGGCGCTATGCACTGCTTGCCGGCACGACGACGCCGCAGTACGAAGTCAACGACATCGGGTTCCAGTACCGCGCGGACCGTGTGGATGGCCAGGCGACCGTGACGTACGTGGAGCCGCGGCCAGGCAGTCTGTTCCGTTCGTGGAATGTCAGTGCCGTTGCACGTGCGGAACGCAACTATGCGTTCGAGACGGTCATGAACCGGTTTTACGGGAACCTGGGTTTCCAGACGCTGAACTACTGGAACGCCAACCTGCTCGTGGGCTATACCACGGCGGCACTCGACGACCGGCTGACACGCGGCGGGCCCTCGTCACGGCGGCCGGCACAGGTGCAGGTCAACGGCCACTTCAACTCCGACTCGCGTCGTCGCGTGAGCACGGGCGGTGGCTTCGGCTACGCGCGCAACGAGGCCGGCGGCTGGGGCGGCGGCGGCGGCATCGGCATCACCGTGCGGCCCGCGCCGAACTGGACGTTCAGCACCACGCCGACTCTGGAGTGGTCGCACACCGTGGCGCAGTACCGCGGCGCGCGGCCGGACGTCACGGCGACGCACACGTACGGTGCGCGGTATCTGTTCGCGTCGCTCGAGCAGACGACGCTGTCGATGGAGACGCGACTGGATGTGACGTTCACGCCCGATCTGTCGCTCCAGATCTATGCTCAGCCCTACATCGCGAGCGCCGACTTCGGCGCGCCCGCCGAACTGCGTGCGCCGGGTGTATACGACTTCCTGGTCTATGGCCGCGACATCGGCGAAATCGAGCCGGTCGATGGCGGCACGCGCGTGTACCCGCAGGGCCGCGATGGTGATGCTGCGGCGTTCACGGTACCGCATGGCGACTTCACGCTGCGCTCGCTCCGCGGCAATGCCGTGCTGCGCTGGGAGTACCGCCCCGGCTCCACGATCTTCGTCGCGTGGCAGCAGAACCGGAGCGGTGCCGATGCGTCGGGACAGTTCGACTTCAGCCGGGACCGCGCCGCGCTGTTCGATGCGCCGCCGGACGACGTGTTCGTCGTGAAGGTGAGTTACTGGATCAATCCGTGAACGGATTGATTGGGAGAGGGATCGGGAGGGGGAGTGTTGGAGGGCATGGGAGAGGGCATGGGAGAGGGGGGGAGGGACCGCATTTATGACCGTCGGCCCTCTCCCTCTCCCTCTCCCTCTCCCTCTCCCTTTAACATTCCCACTCCGACTCCCACTCCCCTTATCTTCACGCCGCGTTGAGGCGTCGTGCCAGTCTCAGGAAGACCGGCAGCAGGTCGGGGTCGAACGCGGAGGCATCCTTCTGCATGATGTCGAGCGCGCGTTCGGGGGCGAACGCGGGGCGGTAGGAGCGATCGCTGGTGAGCGCGTCGAAGACGTCGGCGATGCCGAGGATGCGGGCTGCCAGCGGGATAGCGGCGCCGCTCAGTCGATCCGGGTAGCCGGCGCCGTCCCAGCGTTCATGGTGATAGCGGATCATCGGCCGGATATCCCACGCGAACGGCATCGACCCGAGCATCTCCTCGCCGATCACGGTGTGGCGCTCCATGACGTCGCGTTCGCTGTCCGTGAGCGGTCCCGGCTTGTTCAGGATGTCGGCGGGCGTGGCGATCTTGCCGACGTCGTGCAGCAGTGCGCCCATGCGGAACCAGGTGATGTGTTTCGGCTCGAAATCGACGGCGCGTGCCAGCGCGCAGGCGTAGTCGGCAACGCGGGCACAGTGGCCGCTGGTGTAGAGATCCTTCTGTTCGATCGATTCGCTCCACTGATGCACGATCTCGAGAAACATCACCTCCAGATCATGGATCAGACGATCGACATCGGTGGCCAGCGGGGCCGCGTGCGCGCCCGTGTAGAACGCATGCGCGCGATGAAGCGATTGGAGCGCCTCATGGTGACGCGTCTGACGGTGGAACAGCACACCCATCTCGCGCTGCACTGCGGCGCCGAGCAGCGGGCTGTCCAGCTCGCGCGCGATGGCCGCCGCCGCTTCGAGCGCGGCTTCCGCGGCGCGGAAGTCGCCCAGGTCGCGTCGAATCGCGCCATCCCAGCGGTAGGTCTCGCCGACGACCGGGCGATGACCGATCTGCTGCGAGAGGAAGCGTGCGCGGGTGCAGGCTTGCAGGGCGGCGTCGTTCTCGCCCCGGAGATAGAACAGCTGTGCGCGGCTGACCTCCATGGTTGCACGCGTGTGAAGGTCGCCAGCACGTGCGCACGCGGCCGCGCATGCGTCGAATGCCGCTGCCGCACGCTCGTAGTGCGCGAGTTCCGAAAGCAGCAGCCCCAGGTTGTTGTATAGCGGCGCAGCTGCCGCATGGTCCTGGAGTTCTTCGTACAGCGCCAGGTAGCGCTGGTTGTGACGCAGTGCCCGCGCGGGCTGACCCTGCATGGTGGCGAGCACGGCGAGATTCTGAAGGACGAGTGCGACCGTGCGCCGATCTCCCGCCCGCTCCGCCGAGGCGTGCGCCACCGTATAATGGCGTGCGGCTTCGTCGAGCTGACCCCGCTCCTGCGCTACGACTCCCAGCCAGTTCTCCGCGTGCGCGACGTCTTCGGCGCTGCCATGTGCGTGCGCACTGGCCAGACTCGCCGTGTAGCAGTCTTCGGCGGCGCTGTGATCGCCGCCGGCCCGGAATGTCGCACCGATCCAGCGGAGTAGTGCGGCCGGTGAAGGGTCCGGACTCGATCCGGCGCTCGCGTGCAGCGCACGCTCGTACCAGCGTCGCGCGGCAGCCGGGCGGCCGAGCCGATCGAGTTCGCGCGCGTGCGCAACCACATCGGCAGGTGTCTGCGGCAGCGTCAGGCCGTCA
Organism: Gemmatimonadota bacterium; assembly: GCA_018224305.1. Lineage (GTDB taxonomy): Bacteria > Gemmatimonadota > Gemmatimonadetes > Longimicrobiales > RSA9 > SH-MAG3. The sequence continues at coordinate 6,770 of JAGTUV010000324.1, read as the reverse complement.
TTCGCCATGGGTATCATGCGGTCAACCCGAACTCACGCAGGCGGCGGATGACGGTCGGTCGCGAGACCCCGAGCATGCGGGCCATCCGCGAGTGATTGCCGCCAGCCAGCCGATGCGTGATGTCGTACAGCGCGCGCTCTGCGTCGCGCAGTGTCAGACCGGACGGGGGCACTTCGACGATGTCGGCGACCGGCCGCCGCGACGTCGCCACCTCGGCGGGCAGCCGGGTACGCCGCTGAAGTACGATGTGGTCCGCACGCACGTCGTCGTCCTCCGCGACAATGACCGCACGTTCGATCGCATTCCTGAGTTCGCGGATGTTGCCCGGCCACGGATGCAGTCGCAGCGCATCCAGCGCCCCGGCCGTCAGTGCCTTGGGCCGGAGCCCGTGATCGCGGCACATGCCCGCCACGAACGCGTGCGCCATCTGTTCGAGGTCGTCCTCGCGCATCCGCAGCGGCGGCAGCTCAATGCGGAAGACGTTCAGTCGGTAGTACAGGTCCTCGCGAAATCGGCCGCCCGCCGCCTCGAGCATCAGATCGGAATTCGTCGCAGCAACGATCCGGCAGCGGATGGCGATGTCATCCAGGCCGCCCAGTCGGCGGACCCGACGCTCCTCCAGCACCCGCAGCAGCTTCGGCTGCACGCTCAGCGGAAGCTCGTCGACCTCATCCAGGAACAGCGTGCCGCGACCGGCAAGCTCGAGCAGCCCCCGCTTCTGCGCGCGCGCGTCCGTGAACGCACCCCGCTCGTGGCCGAACAACTCCGACTCCAGCAGTGTCTCCGGAATCGCCGAGCAGTTCACGCTCACGAACGGCTCCGTCCCGTTGTTCCCTGCGTAATGGATCCCGCGGCTGAACAGCTCCTTGCCCGTTCCGGTCTCGCCGTGCAGCAGCACGGTCGTCATTGGGTATTCCGCAACGCGGCGAGCCAGGGCGATGGCAGCACGGATCGCCAGGCTCTCGCCGATTACGTGCGAGAATGCGTCCTGCTCCCGGGGCCTGGAGGCTGCGGGGGTACCGAGGCTGCGGGCGGCATGGATCGGTTCGGCCATGTCGGAGCTCCGAGCTGGGTGCGCGACAACACCGGCCGGCCAGCGGGAGAGGGGGCAGGCGACCACTCCCGGGAATATATGAAGTCCCTGCTTTGAATACAAACGTTTCGTGCGGTCCGGCACACCCGGGTGCTGCCGGGCCGCACGGCACCTCAGGCCCGTGCGGCGCTGTTCAGCTCGGAGAGCAGGGTTTCGGTGCGGCGTGCATCGAGCGAGGCGCCCATGCGCTGGAACATGTCGAGTGCCCGAGCCAGTGCGGCTCGCGCCTCGCCCAGGCGGCCGCCGGTACAGAACAGTTCACCCAGCTCGCGGGCGACCTGGGCTTCGAGCAACCGGTCCTCGACCTCAGTGGCGAGGAGGGCCGCCGTGGTCAGATCACGCTCTGCATCGTCGAGCCGTCCCTGTTCGCGGGCGGCCATGCCCTTGAGGCGGAGCGCTTCGGCCTCGCGCCAGCGGCTGCGGCTGAGGCGTGCGATGTCGATACCGCGTGCGCCGCTGTCCGCCACGCTCTCCCACTGGGCGCGTCGCGCCGCGAAGGAGCCGATGTTGAGCTCAACGGAGTTGACGATGGCGAGGAGTCCTGCCGCGCGAGCGGTGGTAATGGCTTCCGTGTAGCTCCGCTCTGCTTCCTCCCAGCGCTTCAGCTCGACGGCGACGAGGCCGACGTTGTTTAGCACCGACGCGATCATGGCGGCGTCATTGGCTGCGCGGAAACCGTCCAGCGCTGCACGGTAGTGGACGATTGCGGTATCCAGGTCGCCGCGAATGCTCGCGAGCACGCCCCTGTTCTGTTCGATCATGCCGAGCAGCCGGTGCTCGCCTGCCTCGCGTGCCAGTGCACGGGCGTGCTCCAGCCCTGCATCCGCTTCTTCCAGAAGGCCGCGGTGCACGGCCAGAACCGCGATCCAGTTCGTGGCGTGCGCCATGCCGACCGGATCGGCCAGCTGAGTCGCGAGTTCCAGGCTCTGCCGGTAATACGAGTCGGCCTGTGCTGTGTCACCCGCCTCGCGATGTGCGGTACCGAGATGGCGCAGCACCTCCACCCGCTGCGGCGCCCTGCGGTCCAGCAGTTTCAGCGCGCCCATCCAGCCCGTGAGCGCCCCCGCCGCATCGCCCTTTCGTGCCGCCTCAGTGGCGGCGTCCATGTATGACTGCACTTGCTCCGGTCTCGCCGGCACAGGCCCGTCAGATTCTCGAAGCAGGGTCATTTCATCCTCAGTGGTGCAGGTTTCCGCGAATCCACACCGTTCATTAACCGCCCACGAGGATGTAGCCGGCCAGTGCCAGGAGATACGTCGAGAAGTGCGTCGTATAAAAGGTCAGCACGTCACCGCTGAGCTTCGGCTCGGTCACCTCATATGCCCAGGCGGTGCCATCCTCGAGTGGCACGGCGGTGTACACGCCCGCGAGATCCGACACAGGTCTGCCCGCTGCGCTGGTACCGGCGATGTTGTAGCTCACCTGGATCGCCTTGGCGAACACGAGCCCGTGAGGCTCGAGCTCAAGAACGGCGTAGTCGTGCTCCGGCAGCGTGACCCTGATATCGACGCCTTGCGACAGTGCGCCCTGCGGTATGTTGATCGACACGGCACCGACCTGGATCTGGCCGCCATTCGCGTCGATGTACGCGGTCGCTGACTGCGCTTGACGATGCGCGTCCAGCCGCACCGCCTCCACCTGTGGCGCCGTAGCTGCGCTGAACTTGACCATCCGGTACTGCACCGCCTCCTCCTCGGAGGTCGGGCCGGACGTGAATCCAGTGCCCTCGCCACAGGATACGCTGAGTGTCGCCAGCACGAGTGCCAGCCCGACTCTACCTCTCGGCGCGTTCCACATGCTCTTACCTCGTTTCTGGTTCCATAGGATCGGACCCTCAACAGGGGCGAGAAGCGTACCCTTTCGGCCCCAGTGCCGTATGTGTCTGTATTGGAAATGTTTAGGGCGAATGGGACAGCGTCTCCGGGGGGGTGCGCTGTAAAGGGATGGTGTAATGGAATGTGACGAAGTGTAAAGGTTTGTTACGCAAGTCGGCGAGCTTGCCGGGCGGCTCGGTCATCATCGCGCGCCAGCTGCCGTGTCCGGGAAAGCATCGGCAGCGGAATCGAAAGTGCTGGACGGCGCGGGCTGCCAGGCGCAGTTTGCAGATGGATACCGATCTTCGACATTCAAGCCATGCCCATGATGAGCGCTTCCATTCGAACGTCGCGGACGGCGGAGCAGAGCATGGCGTCGGTGCGCGTGCGCTGGCGTCTGCTGCTGTGCGTGTCCGTGCTGCTCAGTGCGTGCGCGACGCAGGCGCACGAGACCACCGGGATCGGCCCGATCCCCGTAGGAATGACCGTGCATCCCGTCGACGAGTACTACGCTGTCTACGGGTCGACGGCTGCGGCGCTCCGGCTATCGATGCGTGAATCAGGGCCTGTATCAGGCAACCGGCGATGGGACGGCTCTACGCGATGGAACGTGCGGTGGCGTTTCCGCTATGCCCCGGAGGCCGGCGCGTGCAGGGTCACGGACGTGACGGTCGAGTACACGTCCACGATCATCATGCCCAGGTGGAGGCCGCCGCCGGACGCGTCGCCGATGCTGCGGCGGGACTGGGACGAGTTCATGCGCGCGCTGCGTACGCATGAGGAAGGGCACCGCAACATCGGCGCGGACGCCGCGCGACAGGTGATGCGGCGCGTCCGATCCGTGACCGCGCCGACCTGCGAGTTGACCGGCGAGCGAGCGAACGGCGTCGGTCGGCAGACACTCGATGAGTATCGCGCTCTTCAGCGGCGGTACGACGAGGAGACCGGGCATGGCCGCTCGCAGGGCGCGACATGGCCGCCGAGGTGACGCGCGGAGCGCCGATGCGTAGTTGACACTGCCCTCGTAGAAGAGATCCCGTAGTCTTCCGGCCGAGCAGCAGGTCACGAGCGATATGTTCACGACGGAACGACTCGGAACCCTTCCAGGCGCGCCGCCCTTCCCAGTCGCTCATCGTACGTTACGAGCGCCTCGCCCTGCGGCCGACCCGCCCACGACAGCGCCGCCGCGAGCTGTAGCGCGTCTGCTGATCGCAACGGATGCGTTCGCAGCAGCCGCAGCGACAGCGCACGCACATCCTCGGTCGGCCGCACCTCGTGCCATGATTCGCTCAGCTCGTGCAGCACGCGCAGCGCTCGAGACTCGTCATCCACGTCCAGCGACTGCTCGCGACGAAGTCGGGCGAATTTGGATGCGCACTCCGTCTGCGATGCCCACCACACGACCATCTCGTCATCTTCATCGAGGAGCGAACGCGCGGCATCCGTCCGAGGCTGCCGGAGCAGCAGCGGCACGATGGCCGAGCTGTCCCAGAACCTCACCGCCCGTCCTCGCGCTCGTCGAGTATCGCACCGAGCGCCGCTGCCTCGGCATCCGCAGGCCGCTCCCTCTCCCAGAAACCGGCAGACAGCTTATGCTTCGGCGGCCGCATGAGGCCGAGGCGTACCAGCTCGGCTACACGCGCATCCAGCCGGGGGTCGTCGACAAGACCCGATAACCGGGCAACCGGCCTGCCACGATCGGTCACGATCACGTCTTCACCGCGCCGCGCGGCCGCCAGGTACTCACTGAGGCGGGCCTTGAGCGCGGCGACTGATACCTGATTCATGACTGGAAATCTAGCATATCATGACCATAATGGTCAACTCGATGGGCATTTCGCGGAGGGTCGTGGTAGATCCGGCGGATGGTTGGCAGTCATTGGCTCGGGCCATCAGGTAGTCACATCGCCGCCGATGCCTGTGCAAGCCGCTCATCCGTCGTCAGCAACTCCACCTCGCCCAGCCGGCGGCGGGCGAGCAGCCAGGTCGCGAGGTGCAGCGCATCGAGTGTTCGAAGTGGCAGGTGCGGGGCAACGTGGCCTGCGAGTTCACAGACGCCGGGCGTCAGCTCCCACAGGGTGGCTCGGGCCCAGAGGGAGTCAACCTCACGCGCTGCGTCGGCGACGGCCGACTCATTCGTCCCCGCGAGGCGAAGGCGGGCGAGAGCGCGCGCAGCTTCGACGAGTGAAAGCCGCGATGTGATCACGTATCGCGCGGCGCCGAGCTTCTGCTCGACCTCGGGACTCACGCCACGCTCGAGCACCGCCCGCAGCACGGCCGAGGTGTCGACGTACACGACGTCACTCATCGTCGCCTCCCCGCTCTGAACGCACCTCGTCCAGCAGCGCCGCCGCAGTGCCGGCCGGCAGTTCCATGCCGCGCGGGCTCCACGTCCACCCTTCCTTCTTCGTCCGTGCGGGCTGCACATCGCCGGCCGCGATCAGAGCCTCCATCGCCCGATCCAGTTCATCGCCCGGCGGGCGCACGTCGCTCAGAGGCGGGCGCAACTCGGCGACTACCCGGTCACGGTCGGTGACGAGGAACACCTCTCCGCGACGCACCTCGCGCAGGTATTCGGACAGCCTGGCCTTGAGCTCCCTGATTCCGACGACTCTCATGCAGATCAATGTAGTCACAGGTGACTACATTGCCAAGCAGGGCGTCCTGAATTCCGAGTCACACCTCGGTGCGTTCGTCAATATGTTGGCCCACGAGTCGCCGGCCGGTCACTCCGAAAATGAGGACGGCGCTCCGCAGGTCCCAATCCCGACCCGATCACGATCTCACTGCCACTCCCTGCGTTCAATCCTCCGCCCGCTCGCCAGACTTCGCCATCAGCACGACGCGCGGTTTGAACGTCGCCAGCACCTCGATCAGATCGCTCTGCTCCGCGAGCACCTGCCGGATGTCCTTGTAGGCCTGCGGCGCCTCGTCCATGCCGGCGTCCATCAGCTCGACGCCGTGCGACTCCAGCCAGCGGTCGCGGTCGGCTTTCGGTATCGAACGCTTCGCAGCGCCGCGACTCATGGTGCGGCCGGCGCCGTGACTCGCACTGTTCAGCGACAGCGCGTTGCCCTTGCCGCGCACGATGAAGCTGTCATGGCCCTGCGACCCCGGAATGATGCCGATCACACCCGCACCGGCCGGCGTCGCTCCCTTGCGATGGACGTACGCGACGGTGCCATCCGCGAGCGTCTCCTTCCACGCGAAGTTGTGGTGGTTGTCGAGTTCCGTGATCGCCTTGAGCTTCAGGTGCTTCTGGAGGTGACGGTGCAGCGTCTCATGGTTCGCCTGTGCGTAGCGGCCCATGAGGTTCATCGCGCGCCAGTATTCCTGGCCGGCATCGCTGTCGAGCGGGAGCCAGGCGAGGTGTCGAAGCGCGGGGGGCAGTGGGGTGATCTGCTGCGCGAGGCGCGAGTAGTGGTCGGCGATCTGTGCGCCGCTGCCGCGACTGCCGGAATGACTCATGAACGCGAAGTGTTCGCGGCCCGGCTCGAGCCCGAGGATGCGCGCGGCGTCATGGCTCGCGGGCGTCAGCACACCGGCGTCGAGGAAGTGGTTGCCGCTGCCGGACGTACCGAGCTGCGTCCACGCCTTGTCCTTCAGATGTGCGATCGCATTCGTGAGCGACCAGTCGTCGTCTTCCATCACCGCGTGCTCGCGTCGGTCGCGACCGTCGAAGCTGGCGCCGATGCCGAAGCGCGTTTCTGCCCGCATCGCGCGTTTCAGCTGTTCACGACGGCTGGCGTTCTCGATCAGGTCGAGATGCTCGTTCGCGAAGATCGACATGTGCATGCGGCATGCGATGTCGACGCCGACCATGTACGGCGCAACCGCGTTGTCCAGCGCGACCACACCACCGA
>JAGTUV010000323.1 GCA_018224305.1 Gemmatimonadota bacterium | reverse complement strand
TGTGCGCTGATGATGCGCCGCCCGAGCGGATCGCCGCGCTCGAGCATGAAGGCGTCCGGATACTCCGCGTGCCCCGTGACGGCGATCGCATAGACCTGCGCCGTGCACTCGACATGTGTGCCGCCGACGGCGTTCAGACCATATTCGCGGAGGGCGGCGCCGAAATCGCCGGCTCACTGCTCGCGCTCGGCGCCATCCAGCGCATGTATATTTTTCTGGCTCCGCTCTTTCTGGGTCCAGGTGCGCTCCCCGCGTTCGGCCTGACGCAGCCGGAGCCCGGTCGTTGGCGCTGCACATCGACGGAATGGCACGGCTCGGATGTACTGGTGACGATGGACCTGCCGGAGGCCGACTGATGTTTACCGGCATCGTGGCCGCCGTGGGCGAGGTGGTGAGCGTCGACCCGCTGGCTCAGGCACGCCGCATCGTGATCGCTGCTCCAGCGGGGTTGCTGGACGATGTGCGACCGGGTGACTCGATCGCCGTGGACGGTGTGTGCCAGACGGTCGTCTCCGTGGATGCCGAACGCTTCAGTATCGATGCGATCGGGACCACGCTGTCGCGCACGACGCTGGCCGGTTTCTCGGCGGGCCGGCGCGTCAATCTGGAACTGGCTCTCGCGTTCGGCGAGCGGCTCGGCGGTCACCTGGTGCAGGGTCATGTGGATGGCACGGGGCGGGTGCTGTCGATCGAGAGACGGGATGAATACGTGCTGCTGGATGTATCGCTGCCGGCCGAGGTATCGGGAGTGACGGTGCTGCACGGCTCGCTGACGATCGACGGTGTGAGTCTCACGGTGAATGCGCTGCCGGGAGCGGATCGCGCACAGGTGGCGCTCATCCCTTATACTTGGGAGCATACGAACCTGAGCCGGCTGACGGTGGGGAGTGACGTGAACCTGGAAGGCGACATGCTGGGTCGTTTCGTGGTACATCACCTGAATCTCCGATCCGGGGGACACAGCTGATGGGAGAACGGGGTGAAGGAGCCGGGATGGCATTCGACCGCGTGCAGGACGCGATAGAGGACATCCGCCAGGGCAGGATCGTCATCGTCGCGGATGACGAGGACCGCGAGAACGAGGGTGATCTGGTGTGTGCCGCGTCATGCATCACGCCCGAGCTCGTGAATTTCATGGCGATGCACGGGCGCGGACTCATCTGCGTCGCGCTGACGGAGGAGCGGGCCGAGGCGCTGGACCTGACGCCGATGACGCGGTGGAATCGCGAGTTCATGGGCACAGCCTTCACGGTGTCGGTGGACGGGGACCCGCGCTTTGGAGTGACGACGGGGATCAGCGCGGCGGACCGTGCAAAGACCATCGAGCTGCTGGTCGATCCGGTCACCCGCCCGGCGGACCTGCGCAGGCCGGGTCATGTCTTCCCGCTGCGCGCCGTGGCCGGTGGCGTGCTGCGGCGCGTCGGTCAGACGGAGGCGTCCGTGGACCTCGCGCGGCTGGCCGGCCTGCCGCCGGCCGGAGTCATCTGCGAGATCCTCAATGCGGACGGCACGATGGCGCGTCGTCCGGAGTTGGAGTTGTTTGCACGCGAACACAACCTCCGCTTCATCACGGTAGCGCAGATCGTCGCCTATCGGCTTCAGCACGAGCGGCTGGTGCAGCGCATTGCGGAGGCCCGCCTGCCGACGCCGTACGGCGAATTCAAGGTGATCGCATTCGAGAACCAGGTCGACCAGCGCGAACATGTCGCCGTCATCAAGGGCGACATCGAGGGCCGGAGCGATGTGCTGGTTCGCATGCACTCGGAATGCCTCACGGGCGACATCTTCCATTCCATGCGCTGCGACTGCGGCGAACAGCTGCACGCGGCGCTGCGGCGCATCGAGGAGGAAGGCGCCGGAGCGGTAGTCTATCTGCGGCAGGAAGGCCGCGGCATCGGTCTGGCCAACAAGATCCGGGCGTACATGCTTCAGGACGAGGGGCAGGACACGGTCGAAGCCAACGAGTCGCTCGGGTTCAAGCCCGACCTGCGCGACTACGGTCTCGGCGCCCAGATCCTGCTCGATCTCGGCCTGAGCTCGATACGCCTGCTGACGAACAACCCGCGCAAGGTGGTGGGCCTGGAAGGATACGGCCTGGAGATCACGGGCAGGGAGCCATTGCAGGTGGCGCCCGGCACGCACAACCGGCTGTACCTGGACACCAAACGGGAGAAGCTGGGCCACCTGCTGGCGAACGGTACGATGCCGGGCGAGGACGACGAGTCATGAGTGAGTTCAGCGGCCGGTCGCACACGGGCGGTCAGAGAGTGGGAATCGCGGTCAGCCGCTTCAACGACCTCATCACGGAGCGCCTCCTCGCCGGTGCGAGGTCATGCCTTATGGAGCACGGAGCGGCGGTGGCAGACGTGGATGTGGCCTGGGTTCCGGGCGCGTGGGAGCTCCCGCTGGCCGCGCAGCACCTGATCGGTCGGAGGAACTGCGCCGCAGTGATCGCGCTCGGCTGCGTGATCCGCGGCGACACACCGCACTTCGACTTCGTCGCCGGCGCGGCCGCGACCGGGCTGATGAGGGTGTCGCTCGACACCGGAGTGCCGGTGGCGTTTGGTGTACTGACTACGGACACGATGGAGCAGGCGCTGGCGCGCGCGGGCGGCAAGGCCGGAAACAAGGGGTGGGAGTCTGCACTCGCCGTCCTGGAGCAGCTCGGCCTCCTGGAGTCGCTGGGGTCGTCGAATGGCGCGTAAACGTTCGCGCGCACGGGGCTGGGCACTGCAGGTGCTCTACGCGTGGGAAGTGCGCGGTGAGCGGGACCGGCTGCCCGACCTGCTGAGCGAGTTCATCAGCACCCGCCGGATCGGCGCCGAAGCGCAGGAGTACCTGGAGACGCTGATCACGACGCTCGACATGTATCTCGAGCCGGTCGATGAAGCGGTCGCCGGCTCGCTGCTGAACTGGCGCATGGAGCGTCTGTCGATCATCGATCGCAACATCCTGCGGCTCTCCGCGGCCGAGATGCTGCACCTCGCCATCCCGCCCCGCGTCGTCATCCAGGAAGCGCTCCAGCTGGCTGAGAAATACGGCAGCAACGAGAGCCCGCGCTTTATCAACGGCGTCCTGGATGCCCTGATGCGCCGCGCTGAACTGGACACGAGCCGATCCGGAGGGGGAAGCTGAAACTGCTGGTCGTAAACTGGCAGGACCGGCAGAACCCGCGCAGCGGCGGCGCCGAGATTCACCTTCATGAAGTATTCGGCCGGCTCGCGTCGCGGGGCCATGAGGTGACACTGCTGGTCTCCTCCTGGGAGTCCGCAGCAACACGCGTCAGGCTGGACGGCATGGACGTGCATCGCACGGGCGGACGCCATACATTCCCGATAGCGGCCCCTCTATACTACCGGCGATTTCTGGCGGAGCGGAGCTTCGACATCGTGATCGAGGATCTGAACAAGGTTCCGGTCCTGGCGCCGCGCTGGTGCCGCTCTCCCGCCGTGCTCCTCGTCCATCATCTGTTCGGTACCACCGCCTTCGAGGAAGCGAGCCTGCCTGTCGCGGCGGTGACGTGGCTCATGGAGCGGCCCCTTCCGCTCTTCTATCGGAATCTGCCGGTTCAGGCCGTGTCCGGCAGCACGGCGGACGACCTGGTCCGGCGCGGCTTCGAGCGCAACCGCATCGAGGTCATCGAGAATGGTGTCGATCTTTCCTTCTATTCTCCCGCCCCGCAGACGCCGCGGTTCGCGGAGCCGACCGTGCTCTACCTCGGCCGGCTGAAGCGCTACAAGCGCGTCGACCTTATCATCCGGGCGGTGGCGCGACTGCGTGATGCCGGTTTCGAGGCCAGACTGGTCGTCGCCGGCCGCGGCGACGCCCTGGCCGGCCTGCAGCGTCTGACGGCGGAACTGGACCTGGTCGGACGCGTCGAGTTTGCAGGCTTCGTGACGGAGGAGGAGAAGCGCGAGCTGTTCCGGCGCACGTGGCTCCACGCGCTGACATCTCCGAAGGAGGGCTGGGGTATAAGCAACATGGAGGCGGCGGCATGCGGGACAGCGACGGTCGCCAGCGATTCGCCGGGTCTGCGCGACTCCGTGCGGGACGGCAGTACCGGCTTCCTCGCACCGCACGGCGACGTGGACGCGCTGGCCGGGCAGTTCCGCCGGATCCTGGCGGATCCCGCGTTGCGCGACAACCTGGGCAGGCAGGCGCGTGCGTTCGCCGAGTTGTATTCGTGGGATCGCAGTGCTGACAGGACGGAGACGCATCTGCGCAACGTGCTCGCGCGTCATTGATGCGGGCTCCCGTGTTTCCGCAACAGGAGGGTGACATGGACATCAGGATCAACGCCCGTCAAGGCCGGGTTCCGGAGTCGCTCCGCAAACAGGCCGAGCAGCGCTTCGAGCGCTTCGAGCGCTTCGATTCGCGCATCACGGCCGGCTCGCTGGTCGTGGACGGCAATGCCCGGCTGCATCGCGCGGAGGCCCGCCTGGTCGCGGCGGGCGGACCGCCGCTGATCGGTCGCGCGGAAGGTCCGACGTTGCGTGGCGCGATCGATGTCGCACTCCACCGCCTCGAGCGTCAACTCAAGCAGCGCGGTGATCGACGGGTGGCGCGGCGTACGCGTGGCCTCGCGGTCGCGGCGGTGGCACCCGACCTGGACATGCCGTGACCAGACTCGTCGTCGACGAGTTCTTCCGCACCAAGGAGCGGACGCTGGAGCTCGAGCTGCTCACGCCGGGTTGTACGATGCAGCGCGAGATCGAGTCGCCCATGCTGTCGAGTCCCGGCCTCGTGCTGGCCGGCTTCCGCGACCGTTTCCTGCGCGGGCGCCTGCAGGTGCTGGGTGAAACTGAGATCCGGTGGCTGGAGTCGCTGGATGAGGAGAAGCTGCGCGAGATACTCGACTCGTATCTGGCGTTGCAGATGCCGGCGCTGTTCGTGACCAAGCGGCTGGACGTGCCGCCGCTGCTGCTTCAGCTGGCTGCGAATCACGACATCCCGGTGCTGCGGTCGTCACTCAAGACCGGCGACTTCTATCGGCGAGTACAGCCCTATCTGGACGAGCGCTTCGCACCGCACACCACTGCACATGGATCGCTGGCGGATGTGTACGGTGTGGGCGTCATGTTTATCGGGCGCAGCGGCATCGGCAAGAGCGAATGCGTGCTCGACCTCGTCGAGCGCGGTCACCGCCTCGTCGCCGATGATCTGGTACTGATTACGAAGCGCGGTAACGACGTGCTGATCGGGCGGGGGCATGAGCAGCAGCGGCACCACATGGAGATACGCGGTATAGGCATCGTCGATGTGAGGGCGCTCTTCGGCATCCGCTCCATCAGGCAGCAGAAGCGCGTCGAAGTCATCGTGCGTCTGGTCGACTGGGATGACACCGTGCAGTACGACCGCACGGGTCTGGAGACCGAGGATGTGGATATCCTGGGCGTGCCGCTGCCGCGGATCACGATTCCGCTCAATGCCGGCAAGAACATTACGGTGATCTCGGAGGTGGTGGCGATGAACCACCTGCTCAAGTACTCGGGCGTGCATTCGGCGCGCTTGTTCAATCAGCGCCTCATGGATACGATGCAGCCCGTGCGCGCGTACCTGGAGGAGGACTATGAGTGACGCCGTGCTGCGCGCCGTGCTCCTCGGACACGGCGGCATGCCTGACGGGATGGTGGACGCCGTTCGTCACATCACGGGCTGTGCCGAGGACGCGATTGTGCCGATCACCAATCGCGGCATGTCGCCCGATGCCCTGACTGCCGAAGTGCAGCGCGTGCTCGGCACCGGCCCCGGCATCATCTTCACCGACCTCCAGAGTGGCAGCTGTGGATTCGTTGCCCGCCGCATGAACCTGTCCGCGAGCGGCATCGTCGTCATTTCCGGCGTCAACCTGCCGGTGCTGCTCGATTTTGCGATGAACCGATCGCTGCCGCTCGATGACCTTGTTCCGCGCCTGCTCACGAAGGGCAGGGCGGCGATGGGGTGTGCACCTGCGCATCTGGAAGACCATGCCGATCGTGCTGCATCGAATCGATGAACGCCTGATCCACGGCCAGGTCGTCGTGGCTTGGGGCGGCACGCTGCACCCCGACCGCATCGTCGTGGTCGATGATGATCTCGCGCGCTCCGACTGGGAGCAGGAACTCTACTGCCTGGGGCTGCCTCCCGAGGTCGCGGCGGAGTTCAGGAGTGTGGACGAAGCACGATCGCTGCTGCCGCGGTGGGGGATCGGTCGGGAGAAGGTTTTCCTGCTGACGCGCGATGCCGCGACGATGGCCGCGCTCGCTCGCGACGGGCTGCTCGCCGGTCAGGAGGTCAATGTAGGCGGCATCCACCATTTGCCCGGCCGCAGACAGGCGCTGCCGTATGTCTTCCTCTCCGATACCGAGGAAGCGTCATTGCGGCAGCTGGCGGCGGACGGTGCAGAGGTGAGCGCGCGCGACCTGCCGGGCACGCGGCCGGTCGCTCTCGATCAGCTGCTGCAGGATGGAACGTCCCATTGACGTGGTTGGCTCTCATCCTGCTAGGCGGTATGGTTGCGCTGGATGCCACCTCGCTCGGGCAGTTGATGCTGTCACGGCCGTTCGTGGCTGCCTCCCTCGCCGGTGCCGTGATCGGCCAGCCGCTCGAGGGCGCGCTGATCGGTGCACTGCTCGAGGCGCTATCCCTCGGTATCCTGCCCGTCGGCGCGTCGCGATATCCGGATACGGGCACGGCAGCCGTCGCTGCCGTCGGCACGCTCGGGCTCGCGGAGGTCGTCGCCAGCGCGCCGGCCCTGCTGCTCATTGTCGTATACGGGCTGTTGTGGCAGCGGATCTCGGGGTTCAGCGTCATCGGCGGCCGTTACGTGAACGAGTGGCTCGTGCGTGCGGGAGAGCCCGGCGAGCGGCCTCGAATGGACCGGCTCATCGAGCACCGGCATCTCGAATCGATGCTGCTCGACCTGGGCCGCGGCATGCTCATCACGATCGTTGCGCTGGCTATCGGCGTGCCGCTGCTGCCGCTGGCGCTCTCGTACTGGGCGCTGCCGAACATTGCCGCGACACTCGCCGTCTCCGCAGCGGCAGTGGCCGTGCTGGCGGGCACGGCGCCTCTGTTCGCCGAATCGCCGCGCGCACGGCTGGTCCTGCTGGCGGGCCTCGTGTTCGGATCGCTGCTGCTGGTGGCTCGATGAAGCGGTTGCCGGCTTCCGTGCGCTGGAGCGTGTTCCTGCGCTCGTTCGCGATTCAGGGTTCGTGGAATTATCGCACGCTGCAAGGCTCGGGTTTCGCATACGCGCTGATGCCTGTTCTGCGTCACGTATACGGCGACACGGAACGGCTGCAGGATGCGGTCATCAGGCACAGCACGCTCTTCAATGCGCATCCCTATCTCGCGGGCATCGCACTCGGCGCGGTCGCACGGATGGAGGTCGACGGAGAGGATGCGGCGCTGATCGAACGATTCAAGACGGCGTTGCGCGGCTCGCTCGGTACGCTCGGCGACCGCATCATCTGGGCGGGCTGGCGGCCGGCTTGTGTGCTGCTCGGCATGGTCGTGCTGCTGGCGACGTCGTCGGCGCTTGCGGGCGTCGCCTCGTTCCTGCTGGTTTACAATACCGGCCATGTGGGTCTGCGCTGGTGGGCGCTGCAGCTCGGCTTTGATGGTGGCCGCCACGTGGGCGAGCGCATGCGCACCATCCCGGTCTCGCGCTGGCACCGGTTCGTCGTGACGACCGCCGCGTTCCTGCTGGGAGCCGCACTGCCACTGATCGCGGTCGGCGAGTTCACCGAGAGCCGACTGTCCCTGCCGTGGATGGCAGTCCCGGCGATGGCGGCCGTGGTGGGCTGGTTCGTCGGCACTGCGATCCGGATGCCGGCACTCATTATGCTCGCGGTCGTGACGATCGCGGGATTCCTCGTGCACCTGATTTCATGAGCGCTACCTGCGACGCCGAACGCACAGTCACCATAGCGAACAGGCACGGCCTCCACGCGAGACCGGCCGCGGAGTTCGTCAAGCTGGCGGGCACATTCAAGTGCGACATCATGGTGCGCAAGGATGATCTCGACGTCAACGGCAAGAGCATCATGGGGATGATGATGCTGGCTGCGGAGTTCGGCACGATCATCACGATCTGCGCTACCGGCGACGGTGCGGCCGAGGCAGTTGAGAACCTGGCCGCGCTGGTAACCACGAAATTCGGCGAGGACGGATGAAGTTCGTGAGCGATGGAATCCCGGCGTCCCCCGGGATCGTGGTCGGCCCGGCCTACGTGCTTCGCTGGGAGCTGCCGCGCGTACCGCATGTCACGATGTCGGCCGACGATGTGGAGGGGGAAGTCACGCGATTCCATGAAGCGCGCGCCTGGGCCCAGCACCGCATACGGGAAATACAGCAGCACACGGAAGAGCGGCTGGGATATGTCGAGTCGCAGATCTTCGAGCCTCAGATCCTGATGCTCGATGACGCCGATCTCGTCGACGGCACCGTTGCCTATATCCGTGAAAACCACCTTTCGGCGGCGCGCGCATTCGAACTGCGCATGCTCGAGTTCCAGTCGGAGTGGTCCCGCAGCGGGCACCCAATGATCATGGATCGGATCAATGATCTTACCGACATCCAGATGCGTGTTACCCGCCGGCTTCTCGACATTGCCGATCCCGAGTTGAATCTGGGCAGTGTCGATGATCCCGTGATCCTGGTCGCGCGTGACCTCACTCCGACCATCACCGTGCAGCTGGACCGGGACCGGATCCTGGGACTGGCTACCGACGCCGGCACGCGCACGTCGCACTCCGCGATCCTCGCGCGCTCGCTGAACCTGCCGGCCGTGGTGAGCCTGGGCGATCTGTCGGAGCGGGTTCAGAGCGGGCAGCAGCTGGTGCTGGATGGACGGGCGGGCCGGGTGATCGTGGAGCCGAGCGAATCCGAACGGCAGGTGTACCGCGATCGTGACATACGGATCAGGGAATGGGAGCAGGAGCTGATGCTGCTCGCGCACCTGGACGCCGTCACGCCGGACAATCAGCCCGTTCAGCTGCGCGCAAACATTGACCTGCCGGGTGAGGCGAAGACAGCTCGCAGCCACGGCGCGCGCGGTATCGGGCTGTACCGGACGGAGTTCTTCGTCGTCGGCCGCAGCAGTGCGCCGGAGGAAGAAGAGCAGTTCCGGTGCTACAAGGAGGTGCTGGACGTGTTCCCGGATGAGGCCGTTTTCATCCGGACGTTCGACCTGGGTGGTGACAAGTTCCCGCTGTTCCTCCATATGCCGCCCGAGGAGAATCCGTTTCTCGGCTGGCGTGCGATCCGCGTCTGTCTCGATACGCCGGATCTGTTCCGTGCACAGCTGCGCGCGCTCCTGCGTGCGACGGCGCATGGTGATGTCCGCATGATGCTGCCGCTCATCAACGATGTATCGGAAGTCGTGCGGACCCGGCA
>JAGTUV010000322.1 GCA_018224305.1 Gemmatimonadota bacterium | reverse complement strand
GCCCGGACATCGTGGTGGTGGACATGCTGCCGGATCAGGAGGATATCCTCAAGACGTCGGCGAATGCCGAGACGTTCAACGTCTACAACCTGAAATTGCAGGCGGGCTACCACCCGCAGTATGCGCGCAACACACTGCAGCTCAATCGCGGGCAGGACCGGTTCAGCGAGATCGGCTATCTGGCGGGCGTGTATGCGACGGACTGGAGCTGGGCGCCGCTGTTCGCGGACCTGGACAATGACGGCTGGAAGGACCTCTTCATCACGAACGGCATCTACCGGCGGCCGAACGATCTCGACTACATCAACTATGTCGGTAACGAAGCCGTGCAGGCATCGCTGGAGCGCGGGATCTCGGAGGAGAACCTCACGCTGCTGGACCGCATGCCGCAGATACCGCTCGCCAACTATGCGTACCGCAACAATCGGGATCTGACGTTCACGAGCTCGGCGGAAGCGTGGGGTCTCGCGCAGCCGGGCTTCGCGAACGGCGCCGTCTATGTGGATCTCAACAACAGCGGCGCGCTTGATCTGGTGGTGAGCAACATCAATGCGCCCGCATCGATCTACCGGAACCGCTCGCGCGAGCTCAACGCTCACCACTATGTGCGTGTGGAACTGCGCGGCGATGGCGCGAACACTGCCGGTATCGGCGCGAAGGTGATCATCGGGCACGGCGGTGTGACCCAGCTGCTCGAGCAGATGCCGACGCGCGGGTTCCAGTCGTCCGTCGACCCGCGCCTGCACTTCGGCCTTGGCGAGTCCACGCGCATCGACTCGCTCGTCGTGATCTGGCCGGATCGTCGATATCAGGTGCTCCGGGATGTGCCGGTCGATACGGCCGTCACGTTGCAACAGGCGGCGGCGACCGGCAGCTGGGAGTACGCACAGCCCGCGGTGGATCCGCCGCTGTTCGCGCAGATGGGTTCGCCTGCCGGCATTGACTTCCGCCATGCCGAGAACACGTTCTACGATTACAACCGCGAGCCGCTGATGCCGCACCGTCTCTCGACCGAGGGGCCGGCGCTGGCCGTGGGCGACGTAAACGGCGATGGCCTGGACGACGTGTACGTCGGCGGTGCGAAATGGCAGGCGGGCGCACTCTTCATGCAGCTGCCTGACGGCGGGTTCCGCCGCGTCGATGCGCCCGCGTTGCAGGCGGACAGCCTGCACGAGGATGTCGACGCCGTGTTCTTCGATGCGGATGGCGATGGCGCTCTCGACCTGTACGTGGTGAGCGGCGGCAACGAGTTCCAGGGCGCAGCCGACGCGCTGCGCGACCGCCTGTACATCAATGACGGCCGCGGCGGCTTCACGCGCGCGCCCGACCGGCTGCCGGACATGTTCGAGAACGGGTCGCGCGTGGTGCCGGGCGACTTCAACGGCGACGGCCACATCGACGTGTTCGTGGGTGGTCGTGTCGTCTCGAACAGCTACGGCGCGGTGCCGCGCAGCTACCTGCTGCAGAACGACGGCCGCGGCCGGTTCACCGATGTGACGCAGCAGGTCGCACCGGGTCTCGAACGGGCCGGCATGGTGTCAGCGGCCGCCTGGCTGGACTACGACGGTGACGGCCAGCTCGATCTGATCGTGACCGGCGAGTGGATGCCGATCCGGGTGTTCCGCCAGCAGGATGGCCGGTTCCTGGACGTCACGGCGGAGGCCGGTCTCGGCGACACGCACGGCTGGTGGAACACGGTCACCGCCGCGGACCTGCGAGGGACCGGCCGCATGGATCTGGTGCTCGGCAACCTGGGCCGCAACTCGTACATTCGCGCGTCCACGCACGAGCCGGCCCGTCTCCACGTGAGTGATTTCGCGCGCAACGGCGGCAGCCAGCAGATCCTGACGTTCTACAAGAACGGCGAGTGCTACCCGATCGCCGGACGTGACGACCTGGTGAAGCTGATGCCGCGCCTGCGCAGCCGGTACGTATCCTATGCCGATTTCGGCGCCAGCCGGATCGAGGACATATTCGACCCGGCCGAGCTGCGCAGCGCGCAGGTGCTCGAGGCGAAGCAGTTCGCGAGCGTGGTGGCGCTCAACAACGGCGACGGCACGTTCACGGTCACACCGCTACCGGTCGAGGCACAGTTCGCACCGGTGCGCGCCGTGCTCGCCGACGACTTCGACGGCGATGGCCGCATGGACCTGCTGCTTGCGGGCAACTTCCACGGTGTCACACCCATGCGCGGGCGCTATGACGCCAGCTACGGCCTGCTGCTGCGCGGCGACGCGAACGGCGGCTTCGAGGCGGTCGACCTCGAGCGGAGCGGTCTCGCGATCGAGGGCGAAGTGCGCGCCATGCGGATGCTGCACGGTGCCGATGGCGCTCGCAGGGTGATGGTGGCACGCAATGATGACGGACTCCAGATGCTGCAGCCGCTGCACTGATCGCAGCAGCTCGTACTTCCCGTGACAGTGAGGATCTCCTTGCAGAGAATCACACGCGCCGACCGCGGTGCGGCACTCAGGACGGCATGCGTCGCGGCACTCAGGGCAGCACGCGGTGCGGCACTCAGGACGGCATGCGTCGCGGCGGCGACTCTCGCCCTTGCCAGCTGCGCCGGTACGCCGCCCGCGGATACGACGGTGCCGGCGACGCGTGCTGCGGCGGCCGACCGCTACGATCCTGCGCGCTCGCTCGGCCGGCTGTTCCACGATGTGCAGCTGGCGCGGACGTTCGAGGATTCGAAAACGTTCGTAGATGCGCGGCCGCTGATGTCGCCGTCGGAGATCGCCTCGCGCTACGAGGCGCAGCGCAGCGCAGCCGGCTTCGATCTGACGCGCTTCGTGGAGCAGCATTTCAGTGCACCGGGCGCAGTGGGTGCGGAGGTCCGGACGAACGCAGCGCGCAGCATGGAGTCTCACATCGTTGAGTTGTGGCCGTTGCTCACCCGGCCGGCCGACTCGGCCGGTGTCGTCTCATCGCTGATTCCGCTGCCCCATCCGTATGTCGTGCCCGGCGGCCGGTTCCGCGAGGTGTACTACTGGGACTCGTACTTCACGATGCTGGGCCTGATCGAGAGCGGGCGCACGGATCTCGTGCGCAGCATGCTCGACAACTTCGCACATCTGGTCGAGACGGTCGGGCATGTGCCGAACGGCAACCGCACGTACTACCTGAGCCGCAGCCAGCCGCCGTACTTCGCCGCCATGGTCGGACTGTATGCCGGCGCGACGGATACCGCGAGCGCGCTGACATACCTGCGCGCGCTCGAGGCGGAGCATGCTTTCTGGATGGATGGCGCGGACCGCGTTGCGCCGGGCGATGCGTACCGTCGCGTCGTACGCCTCCACGACGGCTCCGTGCTGAACCGGTACTGGGACGACCGGCCGGAGCCGCGCCCGGAGTCCTATCGCGAGGATTACGAACTGGCTCAGTCCCTCGCGCCCACGGAGCGCGAGGAGCTCTACCGCAACATCCGCGCAGCGGCGGAGAGCGGCTGGGATTTCTCCAGCCGGTGGATGCGCGCCCCCGCCGACCTGCGCACACTGGAGACTGTCGACATCGTCCCGATCGATCTGAACAGTCTGCTGTACCATGCCGAACGCGTTATCGCAGCATTGCGCGCGTTCCGCGGCGGGCCGGGCGACGCGGAGGTCTCGCGGATGTTTGCGGATGCCGCAGCGGAGCGGCGGCGCGCACTGCTCGCAGCCGCGTGGGATCCCGGTGAGGCGTTCTTCTTCGATGTGCGGTGGCGCACGCGCGAGCGGGTCACCGACCGCCCCACGATGGCCGCGGCCGCACTGCTCTATTTCGGGCTCGCAACGCCCGAGCAGGGACGCGCGGTCGTTGCGCGTCTCGAGCGCGACTTCCTGCGGCCGGGTGGCTTCGTGACAACGCTGATCGCGTCCGGGCAGCAATGGGACGCACCGAACGGGTGGCCGCCGCTGCAATGGCTCGGCATGGAGGGGGCGCGCCGATACGGTCGCGCCGACCTCGCGGACGCCGCCGGCGATCGCTGGCTCGAGCTGAACCGCCGTACGTTCCGCTCGACAGGGCGGATGATGGAGAAGTACGATGTGGTTGACCTGGACCGCCGTGCTGCGGGCGGGGAGTACCCGACGCAGGACGGGTTCGGCTGGTCGAACGGTGTCGCTCTGGCGGTGGCCGCCCGCCAGCAAGCGGACCAGGAACCCATGATGCAGAATGGCTCGTCTTCACATGGCAATGGCCCGGCCGCACATGTGTGGGCCGCGCGCTGGGGACCTCCGGCTGTTCAGACCAGCCATTCTGCATCATGGGTTCCTGGTCCGCCGGGCCGATGAAGGCCCGCCGCGCCTCTGAAAATCCGATCCTCACTCCCCTCATGATTCGGCCCTCGCGGCCGGACTTCGAGGTCGTGGGTGCATTCAATCCGGGTGTGACACGCCATGACGGCGATGTGGTGCTGCTTGTGCGGGTCGCGGAAGCGCCGCTGCGTTCCGCGGGCGAAGTCGCGGCGCCGTACTTCAACGCGGATTCCGGACGCATCGAGGTGCATCGCTGGGCGGCGGACCGCGACGATGTCGACACGAGCGACCCGCGGGTCATAGTCGCGAACGAGCGCACATGGCTGACATCGCTGTCTCATTTGCGCGTCGCCCGCTCGACCGACGGCATTCGCTTCGACGTCGAACCGGCGCCTGCGCTGACTCCGGCCACGGCGCTCGAGTCCTGGGGCATCGAGGATGCGCGGATCACGTTCCTCGACGATACGTACTGGATCAACTACACGGCCGTGTCGGGCCATGGCATCGCGACAGGGTTCGCGTCTACGCGCGATTTCCGCACGTTTGAGCGCCAGGGCATCATCTTCCCTCCACAGAATCGCGACGTCACCATCTTCCCGGAGCGGATCGGCGGCCGCTATGTTGCGCTGCACCGCCCGATGCCGGAAGGGATCGGCGACCCTGCGATCTGGATCGCCTGGTCATCCGACATG
>JAGTUV010000321.1 GCA_018224305.1 Gemmatimonadota bacterium | reverse complement strand
TGGTTCAACAGCTACGACGCGGCGTTGCAGGACGAACGTACCGGCATCGCCCTGATCGCCACGCCGCCGGCCACGCACCTCGAGCTGACACTCGCCGCGCTCCGCGCTGGCAAGCACGTGATCGTTGAAAAGCCGGCGTTCCTCACGACGGAAGAGTGTGACGCCGCCGCTGCTGCGGCCGCGCTTGCAGACAGGCAGGTACTCGTCGCGGAGAACTACTTCTACAAGCCGCTCGCTGCCGTGCTGCGTGACGTCATCGCGAGCGGCCGCATCGGCGACGTGCGACTGATCCGACTGAATGCGCTCAAGTGGCAGCGACCGGCCGGCTGGCGCGCAGACGCCTCGCTCTCAGGCGGAGGGCCGCTCTTCGAAGGCGGTATTCACTGGATCAGCCTGCTCAACAACATCGGGCCGGAGATCGTCGCGCTGCAAACGCAGGAGTGCGGGAGCCCGCTCACGACGCTGAGCACCGCGCGCTATGCGAACGGTGGCACGGCGGTGCTGGCGTATTCCTGGGAAGTGCGCTCGCGGCTGGGCGGCATACAGCTCTCGCAGCTGCATGGCACACGTGGCTCCGTCGTGTTCGAATCGAACGGCCTGTTCGTGAAGGAACGGGGGCGCCGGATGGTATTTCCCGGCGTGCGTGATCTGCCCGGATACGCTGCCATGTTCAACGATTTCCTCGGTGGTCTCGCGACCGGGACTGCACCGCTCTTCACACTCCGGCACGCGCGACGTGACATCGAGCTGCTGGAGCATTCACTCCACACGTACTCTCAACACCGGATGGAGGTGGGCTCATGGAGATCCTGATCGCGTGCGCCGTCGGGCTAATTGCGGGCGCACACACGGCGACGTGGGGCATGTACAAGGACGCCGTGCACGAAGGTTTCGAGCTGCGCAAGTATCTGCGCAGCATTCTGATCAGCGGTGCCATTGCGCCAGCGTGCGTCCTGCTGGGATTTCCGCTCGCTGGCGCCGGCAGTCTCGTTGTCCTGTTCGGCGTCACGTATGTCATCGAGCGCGCAGCTTCGGAGTTCTACAAGACGTTCATCCGCGAGGAGGACCAGTCGAAATACTTCATCCCCATGCAGTTCGCCGTCAGGGGCCGCGTCGTGAAGAGTCGGCGTTCGCGTCTGCTCGTGGGAGCGGGAGCCGCCGCCGCGGCGGCGGCTCTGCTGCTCGGCGTCATCGCTCTTCAGACCGCAGTCGGTCCGGAACCCGGCATTGTCATCCTGCTCATTGCAGGAAGCCTCGGGGGCTGGTTCTCAGCGGTTGGCGGCGCCTGGAAGGACGCACCGATCGAGGGGTTCGAGACGCTCAAGTTCTTCCGGAGCCCCGTATTGAGTGCGCTCGCGACCGTGCTCATCTCCCTCTTCACCCGAAACCTCGCCCTGGCGGCACTCGCAGGTCTCGGATTCACCATCGCGACGCTGGAGACCTACAAGACGTTCGGCTTCCCATCGAAGCCGCGCGGCAAGTTTGCCGGCAAGCCGCTGGCATATCCGGAGATGCTCGAGCGGCGACGTTGGTTCGTGCCGCTGTACGGCGGCATCTGGATCCTCATCGCGACGGCCTTCGTCATGGGAATGATGGGCACATGAACCATCGCGACGGCTGAAGCGTCCGGGCGCGGCACACCATCCCTGATGCCGGGGCGGCACACGGCCGTTGTGCCGCCCCGGCTTTCAGCGCGCGAGAAGAAGCTGGCCATTCCCCTGAAGGGAAGCGGTATGCTCGTGCCGATGAAGTCCTCATCAATACCGTATGCGTTGCACCTCGACAGGAAAGACCACACGAAACCCTGCGACGAGACTGCGCGTTGCCGCCGGCCGGGGCAGATCGGGATGGCCCGCGACCAGGTACTGGATCTCGGGAATCGCCACGATGCCGCCCACGTGAGCGTGTATGGACAGCGCCGGTCCGATCACGAACTCCGTCGCATGCGCGGGCGTGGCGCCGCGTTGTGAGAATCTGGCAGCGCCGAGTGCCATCCCGGGCACGATCTCGACACCGCCAACCGGGAGCATCAGACCGAGATCCATCGTGAACAACCGGGTGCGGTTCGTGACAGCCGCGCCGGCGCCCCCGCCGTCGGTGCTGCCGCCCTGATAGACCCAGCGCAGTCCGACGTAGGCGAGCCGGCCGAGCGCTATACCCGCCACCGCACCTGCTCCCTCACGGAATGAGGAAGCCAGCCCGTAGCTCACGACGCCGCCGAACTGCAGCTCGCCGTGCTGCGCGGCGGCCGGCGCGGCACAGCCGGCCCAGAGCAGCAGGCAGGGTGCAACGCCGCGCATGAGCTTTCTCACATTGCGTCCTTGGCGAGGCGTGCGAGACGCCGTTGCAGCTCGCTCGGCGGAGGCAGCAGCCGATCCAGATCCTGTCGATCATTCAGCCACGTCACCGTACCTTCGAGAAAAAGCAGATCCAGCAGCGGGATGAGCGAATCGGCGCCGCCAAACATGACGGTGACCTCGCCGTCCATGAACATGCCGCGATAGTCCATGTTCTGTGAGCCCACCAGGGCATAGCCGGCGCCGCGCCCTGGTTGGTTCGCTGCGCCGAATACGCGTCGTGCAATGCGCGCCAGCTCGTCCGGGAAATCCTTCGCTCCACCAGCCTCGCCTGCGTCGCCGATGTCGTGCGTGGCCTGCCGGTACTGCAGGTACGTCGCCATGAACTGCGGCCATTCGGGAGAGTCGAAAATCGCATCCCACAAGTCGGCCGTGGCCACGTACTGAACCTTCTTGTGCAGCTTGGGGGCCTCGCGTGTCGCGACTGCAGCCGCGGTGAGTGGCGGGCCCCGATTCGCGCCCGCTCCGACCGCGGCGACGACCGGAAGCAGGCTGCTCGTCGCCGGGGTTAGCGCACGCGTGAACGGCGTAGCCGCGATCTGGCGAGCCCACGCATCCGCGCGGCTCGCGAAGCCATTCCGGTCCGGGCCGATCGCATACAATCCGATGCGCAGCTCGCCGCCCGAGCGCTGCAGCGGATCGGCCAGTTCGGAGCGCAGGAACAGTAACCGTGTGAACAGCTCGTGCGCGCGCGCCATCTGCGGAAACCCCGCGCTCGGCGCGTTCGGGAGCGCGGGTGCCGTGATCGACACGGTGGCGCCGCGCAGACTGGCGCCCGCGAGCAGTCCGCCGAAAAACGTGGAGTTCCACAGCGAGTCGGGAGTCTTGATTACCGCATCCGCGTGGAGCAGCGAGTACAGCAGCGCCTTTGCGACGTTGATCGGCTTCGCCAGGAAGCCCGTGCCATTGACGAGCAGCAGAGCACTCGAGGTCTCTTCATCGTCATAGGCAGCCCAGGCGTTGGTCGCGTCCGCTGCGGCCGGCGCGATGCGCATCGGGAACGGGAGGTCACCTTCGGGCATCCCCTGACTGAGCAGGAGTTCGGCCGCCGCGCGTTTGAGGTCGAGGAGCGCGGGCCCCTGCATGATGAGCGAACGGTCTTCCCACGCACGTCCGAGGTACTGCTCGCCCACACCCATCCCGGTCATGATCGCGATGCCGTGCCGATCGGATTCGCTCACATCACGAAACGCAACCTTGCGATGGTCACGCATGACGTTATCGGGATATCCGAATATCGTGCCGATGAGTGAGCCACTGTAGAAGGACACATCCGCGCGATGCGTGACGCTGACATGCACCTTGACGCGGTTCCGCAGCCAGGCTTTGCCATATTGCCGTGCCTCGGCCTGCAGCACGCGCGATCCCTGCACGGCGCTGCGCAAGCGCGTGAGCGCATGTTCGAGCGGCGCGCGATCGCCTTCCACATTACGCGGCAGTCGTGCCGATGCCCCGAGCGGATCCTCGAGGATCGTCATGAGGATGCGCGAGCGGCGCTCCTGATAGTAGAACTCGTCGAGAAAAATGAAGTATGATGGAAGCGCGCCCGTGCTGTCATACGCCTCGACGCGCTCCGCGAGCGCGGTCAGGTATCCATCCACGACCTGCGAGTAGGACGCCCAGTCCAGCATACCGTCGGCAGTGACGGCGGGGAAATCATGCACCCAGAGCACGTGGTAACTCCGCGTCTCCCGAATGGACCGCAGCAGCTCCCAGTGGAACTGCAGGTTCGCGATATAGCGGAGGCGGTTACCGTCCGTGAAGGCCATGTCTGTCGCGCGCGCGACGAGGTCGTCGAGCTCATGTTGCTCGTCATGTTCCTCCGGCAGGAGCGCATACTGCAGGGGTAGCCAAACGAGCCGCGCATCGTTCCACTCGTCCAGCGCGCTGCGGCGCACCTCGTCCATCAGCTCGGTGAACTGCTGGAACACGACCAGCACAGTCTCGTTGTGCGCGTCCGGCAGGTGGCCGGACGATGCCGCCCACTTGCTGAACCGGCCGCGCGCAGCCGTCGCCAGGTCCACCAGCGTGTCGTTGCGCTTCTTGCGGCCCAGCAGCCGGTTGTACGGCAGCAGCATCTCCTCGAGGACGATCTCTCGCGCCTGCCGCGCCAGCGCGCGGCCGACTTCCGCATCGTGCCGTGCTGCGATCGTGAAAGCGTGCTCCAGCTGCTCGTGAAAGTGGCGAACCTCATCGTCCACGCTGCGCACCGCCAGATGTCCGCGCAGTGTTCGCACGTATGACTCCGTGCGCCGCTCGGCGATCTCCGAGCTCCGTCCATCCTGATCGAGGAACGGCACCACCAGTCGTCGGATCCACTCCGCCGATGTGCGCAGGCTGTCGAAGACGATCTCGAGCTCCGGGCCGGCCGGCCCGTATTGCACGCCGGCATCAGCGACTCCCGCGACGACCACGTGATCGCGAATGGGCCGACCGCGGCCCGCAAGCGGATCGCCCACCGGCACCGAAACCCCGACGCTGAAGCTGCGCGTGGCCGGATATATGTCCGCCCGGAACAGACCGCCGGGAACGATGATACCGCCACGCCGCACGGGGCCGTAGACGGTAACGAGGCCGGCAAGGCCGTTGTCTCTGATGTTGTACTCGACACCGCCGCCGATGAGCAGGTACGGCACGCGGAACATCAACCGTGCGCCGCCGTCGACACGTTCATGCGCGCTGACGTACCCCTCGACCCCGACATTGGCCAGTGCCGCCACAGGGTTGAACAGATGCCGCGACGCCCCCGCGTACGCCTGTATGGTCGCGGGCTCGCGCGCAGCGCCCCATCCTGCGCCCGCACCGATGCCGGCATACCACTGGACCTGTCGAGGCTGGCCCAGCGATGCAATGCGCCCGCCCAGCTCGGGTGGCCGTTCCAGCTGCGCCGACAGAGGTGTGAGCGACGCGGACAGGAGGCAGGCGCATATCGCCGCGACCGAGGCGCCATGGTACGCGCGCCGGCAGCAGGGATCGTCGAGTGATTCGACGTGAGGCATGGGATATCCCGGGTAGGGGCAGGACGCACATCGATGCGTAACGGCGCGCACCACCCGGAGCCAGTATTCACCTGCGGCACGCCGAATACAAGGACGTCGCCAGCGGATAGCGACGTGTCGGCACGTAACTGGTTCCATCGGGGAGCCGATGCGGAGCGTCGCCGCACGAGGGTATAGGAAATTCGGCGCTTCCGGGTTTCGTGTGGGCGGCCCCGAGGCAGCGGTGGTGCAGGCGTCGGCTCATCGCCTGCGCTCCGATTGACCCGACCCGACAAGCTTCCACGCGTGACACGTGAGCGCCGTCTGTGGAAGATTTACCGCGCATAGCGCAGTGAATCCTCCATTCGACCAGGGTCGCCGCTGCGCCTGTGGAGAGTTGACATCGTATAGCGCGTGCAACTCTCCACGGGCGCCAGCTGAGCTTGCCCTCAGGAGGCTGGCTTGACGGCAGTCGCGGGACGGACGCGCTGGTCGAGGTCAGTGTCGATGTGTCCGGTACCGATAGCGGCCTCTTAGCCGGCGTGCCCGGCAGCGGCAGCGCCCTCGCCGTAGGCTGGACCGCCAGGTCCAGGCGACTCCCGTCGCCGACCCGCTCATGCATCTCGGGATTCCGGTGGTCGCCGGGGCATGGTTTGGCATGCGCGCCATTTACAACACCATCTACGGATCCGTCGAGGACAGGCTCGAGTCACTCCTCAAGCGGCCCGAGCCCAACGACGTCGTGGCTGATGCTCGCCGCCGCCCGGCTCAACCGTCGGCTCGGTTCACCGCTGCACGTGCTGCCGGACCCAGTCCTGATCGAGATGGCCAGCCACCACTGGGACCACCGCTCGCGCTACGCCGAGCCGGAACTCGGCTACTCATCGCGGGCGCCGGAGGTGACGCTGCGCGATACGGTCGACTGGCTGCGGGAGCACAGTCGCGAGTTGCAGGGGGGGCCGGCCGCTTGAGGATCACGACGCGGCCGCCGAGCGAGATGATGTTGTCTTCGGACACGACCGCCGCGCGCAGGAGCCACGCCGGCAGCCATTCCACGAGCAGGAGCAGGAGTCCGCCGAACAGATTCGGCCTGTCCGACGGCGAGGCCGGCCCGGCGTCCGTGGTTACAGATCGAGCCACTCTCGTATCGACGCATATCGGCTGGTCGCCGTAGGCGCTTACAGCGGTTCGTCTCGTGGCGCGATGATCAGCGCACGCTTCGCCGGGCGGCGTCTTCGGCGATGATGCGCTGCGTGGCGCCGCGTACGACTGTCAGCAGCGAATCGAGGGCTGGTTCTGCGACCGGGTTGTATTGTTCGCCGGGATCGCTGCTCAGGTGGTACAGCTCCTCCGATCCATCGCCGTTCAGGATGTAGTGGTAACCCGAACGCGTTACCGAGAACATCTGCGGACCCCGTGCAATCGGGTACCACGGCTTCTGTACAATGCCGCGCTCGAGGTGGGCGAAGGCGGAGC
>JAGTUV010000320.1 GCA_018224305.1 Gemmatimonadota bacterium | reverse complement strand
GCCTTTCTTACACATGTTCTCCGTGTGCCGCGCCGGACGGATCGGCCGCCGTGGTATCGGGCGGGTCGACGGGCCGCGGGAGCAGAGTGTCAGCCGCCGGCGGGACCGGGTTCCGGGCGCTGT
Source organism: Gemmatimonadota bacterium (assembly GCA_018224305.1). Classification (GTDB taxonomy): domain Bacteria; phylum Gemmatimonadota; class Gemmatimonadetes; order Longimicrobiales; family RSA9; genus SH-MAG3. The sequence continues at coordinate 6,083 of JAGTUV010000320.1, read as the reverse complement.
CGGGCGGCGCGGGTGCCGGCTCGGGCTCCGCAGGCTCGGGCTCCGCGGGTGCACCGATCGGCCCCCGCTCCGGCTCGGGCTCCACGTTGGCGGGCTCGAGCGGCACGGTCTGCACGGGTCCGGAACCGCCCATCCGGCCGAGAATGAGCCCCTTCCTCCATTCCATGCGTCCCGGCCGCTGCTTCGGGTTGGACGTGAGCGGGTGGGGCAGTGTGGCGGCCAGGGCAGCGGCCTGATCGGCGGTGAGGTCGGCGGCGGCCCGTCCGAAATAGTGCTGCGCAGCGGCCTCCGCGCCGAAGACGCCCGGCCCCCACTCGGCGATATTGAGGTAGATCTCCAGGATCCGGTCCTTCGACAGGAAGATTTCGAGGCGTCTGGCGACGATGTACTCCTCGAACTTCCGGATGGCGGAGCGATCGGTGGAGAAGTACAGGTTCTTCGCAAGCTGTTGCGTGATCGTGCTGCGGCCGCGAACCTTGTCGCGGTTGTTGATGTAATAGGACAGGGACTCGCGGAGCGCGCGGAGATCGTCGAGGTCGAGCCATGAGAACTCGTCGTCGCCGCTGTAGCGGAACTCCTCGCGCAGCGCGTTCCAGTCCACGCCATCGTGATCGTGGAAGCGGCCGTCTTCGGCTGTGATCACGGCGCGCTGAAGCCGGTTCGAGATACGGTCCAGAGGCACCCATTCCCTGCGGATCTCGAAGTCCTCGCCCTGCGAACGGGCCTCGGCGATGCGCTGTCGCATGACGGCGGACGTGTCGGGATCGCGAGTGCGCAGCAGCACGGGCCAGGGCAGGGCAATCCAGTAGAACCATGCGGCGCCGACGACGGCGAGGGGAAACGCGAGGAGCAGCCGTTTGACCATGCGGATCAGACCATGAAGAGACTTGTACTGTTCGACATTGATGGCACCCTGCTCATGACCGATGGTGCGCCGAGGCGCGCGTTCCATCGTGCGATGCTTGAAGTGTACCGCACGACAGGACCGATCGCCACGCACCCGTTCGACGGAAAGACTGACCCGCAGATCGCGCGCGAGCTGCTCACGCACGCGGGTCTGCCTGCCGCGGCAGTGGACCGGGGCCTGTCGGCGCTGTGGCACGCCTATCTGCGCGAACTGAGCGCAGAGTTCGCGCAGCCCGGCAGCCGCACGACGGTCCTGCCCGGCATTGTTGCACTGCTTGGCGAGCTGGAATCGCGCGGGGACGAAGTGCTGCTGGGTCTGCTGACCGGCAACATCCAGGAGGGTGCATGGCTCAAGCTCGCCTCCGCCGGCATCCGCAACACGTTCCGGATCGGAGCGTACGGCTCCGATTGCGAGCGGCGCGATGATCTGCCGCCCGTGGCCGTGGAGCGGGCGCGCGCTGCCGTCGGTGTCGAGTTCATGCGAACGGACATCGTCATCATCGGCGACACGCCGAGTGACGTCACGTGCGGCCGTGCGCTCGGTGTACGGGCCATCGGCGTGGCGACCGGGCGGTATGGCCGGGGCGAGCTCAGCGACGCGGGCGCGGCGGCCGTGTTTGACGATCTGTCGCAGACGGATTCGGTACTGGAGGCCATACTCGGCTGAGCTCCGCCGCCGCGGGCGCTTGCCTGAAGTCAGCTTTCGCGGGCCGCACAGCCGGGTTAGCTTGGCCGAAAGAACGGCGCGCGTGAGGACGCAGCGGCCGAACCATCGGCGCGCACGTGAGGACGCAGCGGCCGAACCATCGGCGCGCATGCGCGGACGCAGCGGCCGGACCATACGATGGAGGCGTACGTGTCAGAAAAGAGAAGAAAGAACGCGCAGCCGCCCGCAAGGAACATGAAGACGTTCTACATCATACTGGCGGCTGTAGCGGTCGTCGGGATCGGCGCGATCGTGTACTCGATGAACCGGGGCAGCGCGGGCATGGCCACCGCCCCGCTGAACCTGAGCATGGCGAGCGCGGATTCGCTGCTGGCCCGCGCAACGGGTATCACGATCGGCGAAGAGGACGCGCCGGTACGCGTGCTCGTGTTCAGTGACTTCCAGTGCGGGGCATGCGCCGTATGGACTGCACGCATCGAGGCGAACCTGAAGGCTGAGTTCGTCGAGACCGGCAAGGTGCGCTACACCTACTATGACTTTCCGCTCGTCTCGATACACCCGCATGCGTTCCTCGCTGCGCGCGCCGGGCGCTGTGCCGAGGAGCAGGGCCGTTTCTGGGAGTACCATGACCGCCTGTTCGCCAACCAGAACACGTGGGCGTTCAGCCAGTCGGCACCGGTCACCGAATTCACGCAGTATGCGTCCGCTGTGGGATTGGACTCGAACGAGTTCAGCGCATGCCTGCGCAGCGATCGCCACGCGGATGTAGTGACGGCCAATGTGCTGCTCGCGGAACAACTCGGCGTGAACAGCACGCCGACCGTCTACGTGGGCCAGCGACGCCTGGGCGGAGAGTGGCAGGACTACGCAGCCGTGCGCGCCGCGATCCAGGCCGCCGGCGGCGTGTGATCGACGGCGAATGATCGGGGCGCAGGGTACCGCATGCTGAGCCGGATGGGCATCGCGCTGTTCGCGCTGGTTGGCGTGCTGATCTCCGCGTACATGGCCGCGTACACGTTCGGCATGGTCGGCACGATCGCATGTGGCACCGGCGGTTGCGCGATCGTGCAGAACTCGCCGTGGTCCGTCTTCCTCGGGGTGCCTGTACCGGTCATCGGGCTGTTCGGCTACGGGCTCCTCGTCACCACCGCACTGCTCGGCCTCCAGCCACGCTTCGCGGATGACCGTCGCATAGCGGCGCTACTGCTCGTGGGGGCCATCGGCGGCGCTGCATTCTCCGCGTACCTGACGTGGCTCGAGGCGAGCGTCATCCACGCGTGGTGCCGCTGGTGCGTCGTGTCGGCGATCCTTGCCGGACTGATTCTGTTCTGTGCACTGCCGGAAGCAGGGCGGATGCGGACACAGCCGGAGCCCGGCGACTCCGTGTGAGTTGGCAGGTCAGTCCTTCGCGCGCAACAGCATATCCAGCACCTCACGCCATTCGCCGACGGACTTCACCCCAACGAGTGTCTGCTGCTGGTTCGTGCTGCGGTTGCTGACGACGAACGTCGGCGTGCCGGTCACGCGCGATCCGAAGATGACATCCTGAAGTATGATCTGCGCGACGCGGTCGCCGTCCACGCACTTCGTGTACGCATCCATGTCCACGCCCGCCTCACGGGCGTAGCGCGCCAGCACGACTGCAGGGTCGGCGGCGGAGATCCACTCGCGGCCCGCGACGAACAGCCGGTCGTGCATGATCCAGAAGCGATCGCTGACGGCACCGGCACAGAGTGCGGCCTCCGTGGCGATCCACGCGTGCGGGTGCGACGGCATGGGCAGGTTCACGAAGACCCACTGCACGCGGCCGGTCGCGATATACGCGCTGTCGAGGTGAGGGAAGATGTCTGTTGCGAACTGCGCACAGAATGGACACTGGAAGTCGGCGATCTCGTAGACGAGCACTGCCGCATCCGGCGAGCCCTTCGTACGGCTCTCGGCCGCGCGGTCGAGCAGGGCGGAGTGCGGGCCGGTATCGCGAGCGGGTTCCGACGCGCGCGATGTCTGCTGCGCGAATCCCGTCCCCGGGATCAGCGAGGCGACGCACAGTAGCAGTGCCTGGAGCGGCTGTATGAGCTTCATCGGTTCCGGGTCGTTGTGGTTGCGCTCCCGATCTACACCGCCGCACCGTCCGGGGTGCCGCCGCCGTGCACTGCGGCCTGTGCCCGTTCCAGTGTCCACTGCCGGCAGACCGCGGGCGGCCACGCGCCAGCGGCGGCCGCGGCGATCAGATCGGCAGCTTCACGTCGCGCGCGTTCCGCGTGAGCAACGGTGACCGCGCCGTCCCGGAGCGCCTCCTCCAACTCCTCGGCATCGAGCAGTTCAACACCCCTTTCGCCCAGCCACACATCGAGGAACAGGTCCGTCGTCTCCCAGTGTGAGGGCGTAACGAAATGTACGGGTGTCAGGATGTTGGCGTAGAAGCCCGTGAATCGGCCGTCGCATGTATGAAAGCGACCGATATCATGCCAGCGGCCGGGAAACGTGAACCACACCACGGGTGCGCCCGGTTCCAGAACGGCTGTCCCGCCGACGCTCACTGAATGCGGTATGGACGCCCGGTCCAGCAGCGTGACGACACACCCTGCGGTGCGCCGTACGACGTGCTGGCGAAACACCGTGAGGCGGTCGGGCGGTCGGGTATAGTGGATGTCGACGACGCGCGAGGGTTCAGCGTCACGGGGTGCGTCCGATGAATGCACTCGACGTCGTCGACGCTCAATAGAAACCGCTGCCCGCGGCAGCGCGTTCGCGGATGAGTGGAGCGGGTTCGAAGCGAGGCCCGTGCCGGCCGCGCAGCTCCTCGAGGCGTCGCAGGATCTGCGTCATGCCGATGGTATCCGCCCAGCGCAGCAGGCCGCCGCGGAACGGCGGGAATCCCGTGCCCGTGATCATGGCGAGGTCCACATCGCCCGGTGCCGCCACGATGCCGTCCTCGAGCACGCGCGCGGCCTCGTTGACCATGGTGAACAATGTGCGATCGAGGATGTCCTGCTCCTGGAGTTCGCGGCGTTCGGCCGGCAGCGTGGCACCGAGGCTGCCGTAAATGCCCTCGTTCACGCCCTTCTCCCGACCGTCCTCGTACGTGTAGAAACCGCGGCCGCCCTTCCGTCCGAGCAGATCGGTCTGGGCCAGTGCGGTCATGGTCGGCGGCAGGGCGAGCCGCTCGCCGAACGCTTCGTTCATGACCGCGCCCGCATGGCGCGCCACATCGAGGCCGACTTCATCGAGCAGGCGAAGCGGGCCAATGGGCATGCCGAAGCGTTTCAGCGCGCGATCGATCTGCCGGATCGATCCGCCTTCCGCGAGCAGCCACGCCGCCTCGTTCAGGTACGGCGCGAGGATGCGGTTGACCAGGAAGCCCGGGCCATCGTTGACCACGACCGGTGTCTTGCCGAGCGTCTTGGTGAGCGACACGACGGTTGCCAGCGTCTCGTCGGAGGTCTGCTCGCCGCGGATCACTTCGACGAGCGGCATGCGGTTGACGGGATTGAAGAAATGCATCCCCGCGAAGCGGTGTGGCCGCTCGAGCGCGGCCTGCATTGTGTTCACGGAGAGCGATGACGTGTTGGTGGTGAGCACGGAGTCGGCGCGCACGTGCGTTTCCGTCTCGCGCAGCACCTGCTGCTTCACATCCATGCGCTCGACCACGGCCTCGATGACGAGGTCGGCGGTACCGAAGCCGCTGTAATCGAGCGTCGGCGCGATGGCGTCCATGTGCCGCTGCGCAGCCTTCTTCTCGATACGCCCGCGCTTCACGAGGCGGTCGAACAGCTCGCGAGCGTGACGCAGGCCGAGGCCGAGCGCGTCGTTGCGGATATCCTTCAGCCGCACATCCAGTTCACGATACGCCAGCAGCTGCGCGATACCGCCGCCCATCACGCCCGCGCCGAGCACTGCAACACGCTTCACCGGGAGCGGCTTCACACCGGACGGGCCGGCCTTCTTCGCGGCCTCCATCAGGTGGAACACGTGCAGCAGATTCTTCGAGACATCGGTGACGATCAGGTCTCCGAGCGCCTTCGCCTCGACTTTCAGCGCCGCGTCGAGCGGCAGCTTCGCTGATTTCGCGATGACATCGAGTGCACGCAGCGGGGCAGGGTAGTGGCCGCCCGTCTCCTTCATGACCTGCCTGCGCGCCTGCGCGAGCACCACACGCCTGCCGACGGCCGTGTCATCCAGCAGCTTCGACAACAGGGAACGCTTCCGGCCGCGGTCGGACCGCTGCGCGGCAAGCTCGAGGCCGAGCGCTGCGGCGCGATCGTAGAGCACACCCTGGTGCATGCGTTCGGCGATCAGGCCGATCCGTTGCGCCTTGCGCGCGGAGATGGTCGACCCCGTCAGGATCATCGCGAGCGCCTCGCGCAGGCCGATGACGCGCGGGAGGCGGGTGGTGCCGCCGAATCCCGGAATGATGCCGAGCTTGATCTCGGGCAGGCCGATGCGCGTTTCGTCCCGGTCGCTCGCAACGGCGGCATCACACGCGAGCACCAGTTCGGTGCCGCCGCCG
>JAGTUV010000319.1 GCA_018224305.1 Gemmatimonadota bacterium | reverse complement strand
GTGGACGGGGGCTTTCCTGTGCACAGGGCTCGCTCTGCCCGGTGGTGCGGTACGGTGCCGATGTGGTATCTTGCGCGCTTCCTGAAACCCGAATAACGAAGGCGCATGGCGACGAAGAAGCGTACGACACGGCCGTTCGAAGCACGAGAATCGAAGATTCAGGGACGCGGTGTGTTCGCGACCAGGAAGATAGAAGAGGGCACGCGGCTGATCGAGTACCGCGGTGAACTGGTCGACGATGACGAGGCGGACCGTCGCTATCCGTTTTACGATGACGAGCGCCACCATACCTTCCTTTTCAGGCTGGAGTCGGGCGACGCGATCGATGCGGGGCCGAGCCGGAGCATCGCGAAGTACATCAACCACTCGTGCGATCCGAACTGCGAGGCGGTGGAGGAGGATGGTCATATCTACATCGATGCCATCCGCGACATCGCCCGGGGTGAGGAACTCGCCTATGACTACAACTACGTCTTGGACGAGCGGCATACGGCCGCGAACAAAAGGCTGTATCCCTGCAACTGCGGCGTCCGCAAGTGCAGGGGAACCATCCTGGCAAAGAAACGATAGCGGGCACTGAAGCGGCGCCCGCCGCCCTCTCGACGACGAGGCACATGACGGAGCCAACCTGGATTTCGGTGCTGCCGCCGCTGCTCGCGATAGGACTGGCCATCGTGACTCGGCAGGTTTACCTGTCGCTCGCGTCCGGCATCTGGCTGGGCTGGACCATCCTCGCCGGCTGGAACCCGATCGCCGGCCTCGGCCGGGCGATCGACGAGACCGTCCGCGTGCTCGGCAACGAGAGCAACGCCAAGGTGATCCTTTTCACGCTCGTGATCGGCGCGCTGATTGCCACCGTGGAGGCAGCGGGCGGTGTACGAGGTTTCGTCAGCTGGGTCGAAAGGAAAAACTTCGTCACGAACGGGCGCCGCGCTCAGATCCTCGCCTACATCGTCGGGTTCGTGATCTTCATCGAGTCGAACATCACCGTGCTCGTTGCCGGCGCGATCGGACGTCCACTGTTCGACCGGTTCCGCGTGTCGCGTGAGAAGCTCGCCTACATCATCGATTCGACGTCCGCGCCGATCTGCATACTCATACCGTTGAACGCCTGGGGCGCGTACATCCTGGTCCTGCTCGGCGAGTCCGGCGTGGACAATCCTCTGTCCGTATTCGTGTCGTCGATACCGCTGAACTTCTACGCGATCAGCGCCATTATCGTCACGTTCGTCGTCGTCATGTCGGGGCTGAACCTCGGGCCGATGAAGAAAGCGGAACAGCGAACGCAGGGCGGGGAACTACTGTCGCCGATGGCCTCACCGCTGCTCGACCCGGAGGTGCTGTCGCCGCCGCCGAACGAGAAGATCGAGCCGCGTGCTCGCAACATGTTCCTTCCGATTGCGGCCATGGTCGTCATGATGCCCGTCGCGCTGTTCATCACCGGCGACGGCGACCTGAGTGCGGGCAGTGGAGCGACCAGCGTGCTGTGGGCGGTCCTGACCGGCCTGGGCGTCGCGTGGCTGCTGCTGCTCGCGCAGCGCGCCTACACCATCGACGAACTGACACGCGTCGGCCTGAAGGGCGCTGGGGGACTCATGAGTCTCGCACTGGTGCTGCTGCTCGCGCTGGCACTGGGATCCGTCGCCAACCAGCTGGGTACAGGCCTCTATCTCGCCCAGGCCACAGGAGACCTGCTGCCGGCCGTCGTGTTCCTGCCTCTGGTCTTCATTGTCGGGGCGGGCGTCGCGTTCTCGACCGGTACCAGCTGGGGCACGTTCGCGATCATGATCCCGATCGCCGTACCTGCCGCACAGGCGCTCGGACTGCCGCCCGCACCGTTCGTCGCTGCGGCTCTGTCCGGCGGTATCTTCGGTGACCACGCCTCCCCGATCAGCGACACGACGATCATCGCCTCCATGGCTGCCGCAACGGACCATATCGATCACGTCAGGACGCAGCTGCCGTACGCACTCATCAGCGGGGCGATCGCGACGATTGCGTTCGCGATAACGGGCGCACTCATCGGCTGAGCCGGCGGGAGTCGGCTCGCGCTGTGCGCGCTTCCGTGAAATGGAGCCCGGCAGGCGAGAAAGGCGTCGCGAACAATCCGCGACGCCTTTCTGTCGACCCGGATCCGGCGTCCCTGCCTTACGCCGGCTGCATTGCCGCAATCTCCCGGTTCTCAGTCATGATGCGCCGCTCCTCCGCGCGGCGTTCGAACAGCAGGTAGAGGGCCGGCGTCACCGTGAGCACGAGGATGGTAGAGCTCGAAAGCCCGCCGATCAGCGCATAGGCGAGCGCGTTCCAGATGTTCTGGTCGGCGGTCTCGCTGAACAGCACGAGCGGCAGCAGGCCGCAAATTGTGGTCAGGCTCGTCATGAGGATCGGCCGCACCCGCTCCAGCGTGCCGCGCTCCAGTGCGGCGGCGAGCGGCAGACGGTATACGCGGCGCAACTGGTTGACGTGGTCCACGAGCAGTATCGAGTTGTTGACCACGATACCTCCCATCATGATCATTCCGACGTAGGCCTCGCGCGTGAACGTCGCGCCCAGGTAAAAGAACAGCAGGAACACGCCGATCAGCGCCATGGGCACGGTCAGCAGCACGGTCAGCGGCAGTTTGAGTGATTCGAAGATTGCCGCCGTCACCATGAAGATCAGGAGGATCGAAACGATCAGCACGCCATAGATCTGCTGCTTTTCCTCCACGGACCACGACCACGCCTGTCTCTTCTCGATGCTGTAGCCCGGCGGCAGCGTCGTCGACGCAACGACCTGGTCGCGGGTGCGGTCGCCCAGTTTCTGCGGACCGCGGAACTCGTAGTTGACGAGACGCTGATATTGCTGGTTCTCCCGGATAACCGAATTGAGCACGCGCCGCTCACGCAGCGTCGCAACGTCAGCCAGCCTCACACTCTGCCCGGACGGCGTCGGGATCTGAAGGTCATTCATCTGCGCCGCGTCCATGGTGCGGTAGCCATCGAGCTTAACGGAAAAGAGCCGCTCCTCACCGCCCACGCGGATCGTGCTGTTCGTCGTGCGTCCCCGGACCGATGCCGACACCTG